>CAZCPK010000012.1:0-22334 GCA_964500755.1 uncultured Anaerolineales bacterium | reverse complement strand
CATTTCCCGATTTGCTTCGAAATCCCGCATTTCACCCAGAAACCAATAAGAGCCATACTTGTTTATTGCCGACGGATGACGAGCTCCGTAAGCGCTGGAATCCAAATAGAACCCGAAAAGATCCTTAATAACTTCTGAACATTCTCCTGTTAGAGTATGGACAGTTACGTGAAGGACGTGACGAGTTTGTAAACTATAGCAGAGAGGAGCAAAAAGATGTTGAAACGGGTAGGAGTTGGGATGTTGGTCGTGTTGGTACTGGTCGCGTCGACCTTCAGTGCGGTGGCGGCGCAGGGACCGGAGCCCCCGGAGGGTGCGCCGCAGCGCGGGCTGATGGGGCGCCGTGCGCCCCGGATCTTCCTGCAGGTGCGAGCCGTCCTGGACAAAGTAGCGGACGTGCTCCAGCTGACGGGCGAGGAGCTGCGTGAGGCGCTGGCCTCCGGGCGGACCGTCGCGGAGCTCGCCGAGGAAGAGAACGTGCCGCTTGACAACGTGACCGACGCCGTGATGGCGGACGTCGAGGCGCGGCTGGAGCAGTTCTTCGTCGAGGGAGTCCCACAACGCAGTGGGTTCCCTGCCTATCGGGCGCGGGCGCTGGCGCTGGACGTGGTCGCGGAGATGCTGGGGATGGACGAGGCCGCGGTGCGTGAAGCGTTGGTTGATGGCGAGAGCGTTGCAGCTCTGGCGGAAACAGCGGGTGTACCGCTGGACGACGTGGTCGACGCGCTGTTGGCGGAGGCCGAGGAACGCCTGGCGCAGGCCGTCGCGGACGGGCGGTTGACGCAGGACGAGGCCGCTGCGCACCTTGAACAGCTCGAAGAGCGACTGCGCGAGCGCATCGAGACGCCCCTACAAGAGTACCGACCGGGGCTGCCTATGCGGGGTGGGGGACGCCGTCGAGGGTTCGAGGGCGACTTCGAGCCGTCTGGCCCGCGCTTCTAGTCGAAAGGATCGAGTGGGGCATTAGATAAGCTTACGAGACATCCGATTTCGCCGCGCAACCGCAGGTTCGCATGAAATCGGATGTCTTTTCTTGGGTTTTCGAAGCGAGTCGACGAGCGAAAACGGTTTCGCTGCCTCACAACGTCCGTAGGCGAGAGCAAGGCAAACGAAGCGGGGGTTGACGACGTGGCCAAACGCCGTAGGGAGGCGCTGAGAGGCCTTGGAGAGCCTCGGAACCGCTTCGTTTGCCCTTTCTTTATAGGGGCTTTCTCCTCTGCTCCTTCTACACTATAATTGAGGATGGGTCTCTTGGGCTTTGCCGGGTGGGGCTCACCAGACATTTTCTGCGTTGTGACAGGAAGCGCGTGGCAAACGTTGCCTTTGCATCTAGCGAAACCGCACAGAGCCTTGAAGACATAGTGGATTGTATGGAGTGATGGGACAATGACGATGAAGATACTGGTCGTGGACGACGAGCCCCGCATTGTGCGGGGCGTGCGTAACTACTTCGAGGACGCCGGTTACGCGGTGATCACGGCGTTCGACGGGCCGACTGCACTGGAGAAGGCCCGCCGGGAGCACCCGGATCTGATTATCCTCGATCTGATGCTGCCGGGCATGGACGGCTTTGACGTCTGCCGGACACTGCGGCAGGCGTCGGACGTGCCGATTATCATGTTGACGGCCCGCGTCGAGGAGACCGACCAGCTGATCGGCCTGGAGCTGGGCGCCGACGATTACGTCACCAAGCCCTTCAGCCCCCGGATGCTGGTGGCGCGGGCGCGCGCCGTGCTGCGTCGGAGCCAGGCCGTGTCGACACCCGACGCCGCGCCGGTCTATCGCGCCGGTGAGCTCGAGCTGGACGTCGGGGCACGCCGCTGCCGTGTCGCTGGCGAGGAGGTGCCGCTGACGCCCACGGAGTTCGATCTGTTGCACGCTCTGATGCGCCGCCCGGGCCAGGTCTTCTCCCGGATGCAGCTGCTGGAGGCGTCGAATCTGGGCGCTTACGATGGCGTCGAGCGCACCATCGACGTCCACGTGCACAACCTGCGCCAGAAGATTGAGCCCGACCCCTCGGAGCCGTGCTATATCCGGACCGTCTTCGGCGTGGGCTACCGTTTCAACGACGACGTGTGAGGGTGTAATGATCAAGAGCTTGCGCGCGCGGTTGACGCTCAGTTTCCTCGCGGTCATCGTGGTGACGGTGCTACTGGTCGTCCTCGTCGCCAACGTCATCACGCGGGAGCGCTTCACCTATTTCGTCTCTGAGGGAGGGCAGCGGATGGCCCAGCGGCTGGCGCCCTTCTTTGCCCGCTACTACGCGGGCCAGGGCAGCTGGACCGGCATGCGGGAGATCCTGAATCAGCTGGGAGAGCAGTCCACAGCTGCGCCGGGCCGGCGCTTTGGAGAGACTGCCATGCCCCTGCCGGTCGCGCTGCGCGACGACCGGGTGCTGTTGCTCAGCCCCGCAGGGGAGATCATCGCGGATAGTGACCCGGACGCGGGCTCGGTGCGCTTGCCCGCCGACAGCACCGTGCAGGGCGCGGCGGTCGTGGTAAATGGCGAGCACGTGGGGACGGTCGTCGTGGTCTCGGGCTTGGGCCTGCTCAATCGTTTCCAGACCACCTTCCTGCGGCAGGTGACCGGACTGTTGTTGCTGGCGGGGGTGCTGATCGCCGTGGTGGGCTACCTCGTCAGTGAGGTGCAGGCGCGGCGCATCGTGGCGCCGGTCAAGGCGCTCTCGCAGGCCGCCCACCGCATCGCGACCGGTGACTTCTCGCAGCGCGTGCCCGTCACCGCCGAGGACGAGCTGGGTGAGATGGCGCAAGCCTTCAACGCGATGGCCGAGGAGCTGGAACGCCAGCGGGCGCTCCGCCACCGGACGATGGCAGACATCGCTCACGAGTTGCGCACGCCGCTGAGCGTGTTGCAGATTGAGCTGGAGAGCCTGGAGGACGGCCTTATCGAGCCGACGCCGGAGGCCATCGCCGGCCTGCAGGCCGAGGTCACGCACCTGGGGCGGCTCGTCGACGATCTGCGGGTGCTGGCGCTCACGGACGCCGGGGACCTGCGGCTGGAGCGCCAGCCGCTCGATCTGGGTGCGTGGATTCGGGAGGTGGTGGAGCGCGTGCGTCCTAAAGCGCAGGAGAAATCGCTGACCCTGGATGTGACGGTGGGCGATGGGTTGGTGGTCGGGGGCGACGCGCAGCGGTTGGCGCAGGTGCTGCTCAACTTGGTGACCAACGCCATCCGCCACACGCCGCCCGGCGGGCAGATTGCGGTCACGGCGCACCGGAGTGACGCAGGCGAGGTGTTGGTCACGGTAGCGGACACCGGCGAGGGTATCCCGGTGGAGCATCTCCCCCACGTCTTCGAGCGTTTCTACCAAGTCGACCCGGCGCGTAGCAGCCGGGGGACCGGGTTAGGGCTCTCCATCGCCCGCAGTCTGGTCGAGGCGCACGGTGGTCGGATCTGGGTCGAGAGCGAGCCGGGCGCGGGAAGCGCGTTCGTCTTCACGTTGCCCCTGGCCGAGGGAGAGACGCCGGTATAGGCTCAGGGTGGATATCACCGGATTGAACGGATTTACCGGAGGGCCTGTAGGATTGCGTAGAACTATCAATCACTTTGGACGAAAACCTCCGAGGACTTTGTGGTCTCGGAGGTTTTTTCACACGTGCGTTCTGTGTTTTGACGCCTCTCTGTGGTAAAATCAATCCCACTGTAGATTGTGCATAGTGATTTGGAGAGGTGGGATACGTTATGAACCTGCGATATCTACTGGGATTGAATCTGCTCTTGGTGCTCTTTACTGCCTGTACGTCGCCGACGTTGTTGCCGACGCCGACACCGACGCTCACGCCGACTGTGACGCTGACCCCGACGGTGACGCTGACGCCCTCGCCGACGCCTACGCCGACTCCCATCCCGCCGGCGGAACTGCGAGTGACGCCCCCGGCGGACATCTCCGCTGTCGCGCCGCAATACCTCGGCGCGGCTCTGATCCCACCGCCCGGCGTCGACGTCTCCGCGACGCTCTTCGCGGAGGTGTCCGCCCCCGACGGCGCACTCTACCGCCGTCTGCCGCTGCTGGATCAGGGTACGTACCGCTATCGAGCGCCCGTGCCGCTGGCGCTGCCGCTAGATCCGCCCACGGGCACCTGGTCGGTGGCGGTGGACGTCCACGCCTCGCTGGACGTCACCGGGACGCACACGGTGGCCTTCACGCCGGCGCCGGTACCCTTTCGCCCGCTGACGGAGATGCTGCCCGGCGGCGTGACCCTGGATGTACCTCAGGCGTTCCGGGAGGTCTTCCGGCGGGGAGACCAACGCGCCGGCGCGCGGGTCTGGCGCTACGCGGAGGGCGAGGTGGCGCTCTGGTGGGCGCCCGGTCCGACGGAGTCGCTGCAGGCGGACAACGCGCGGGTGATGTTGGACGCCAGCCACGCCGCGGTGCTGGAAGCCGCGGGCGTGGAAATCGATGTTTCGGCGTTCGAGGAGACGACCTGGGAGGAGCGCCCGGCGTTTTACGTCGTCGAGCGCTGGTCGGGCCGGGAGGGCGGTCCGGCGGAAGCTTGGGTGATTCAGGGCGATGATTACCGGCTCTACGTGCTGCGCGTCCGGGCGGTGGACGACGCCGAGATCCCCGCGCTGATGGAGGAGGTCGCGGCGACGTTCCGCTTTGTGGGAGAGTAGGCGGTCGCTGCGGCCTGCGCCGGGGGCGGCGCGCGGCGCGCTGGGTTACATTCCCATAAGAAAAGGGCCGGTGCAGAAAGCACCGGCCCTCTGATTCCGTAAAGTCACACCCGCTTTAGAAGTGGAAGGCGGCGATGACGGGGGCGAAGAGGGAGGCGACCAGGGACATCACCGTGATGAGCGTGTTGAGGGACGGGCCGGCGGTGTCCTTGAAGGGGTCGCCGACGGTGTCGCCGACGACGCCGGCCTTGTGGGCTTCGGAGCCCTTGCCGCCGAAGTAGCCGGACTCAATGTACTTCTTGGCGTTGTCCCAGAGGCCGCCGGCGTTGGCCATGAGCAGCGCGAAGATGATGCCGGTGAAGATGGCGCCGCCCAGGAAAGCGCCCAGGGCCTCGGGGCCCATCACGAAGCCGATAAGCAGCGGCAGCACGACGGCCAGGAAGGCGGGCCAGATGAGGGAGGTGAGCGCGCCCTGCGCGGCCAAAGTGACGCAGGTCTCGTAGTCGGGCTCGACGGTGCCGGCGAGGATGCCCGGTTCCTCACGGAACTGGCGGCGGATCTCCTCGATCATGTCGAAGGCGTTGTGGGTGACCGAGAGCATGGTCAGCGCGCTGAAGAGCGGGGGCGTCATGGCGCCCAGGAAGATGCCGGCGATGACCAGGGGGTCCTGCAATTCCATTACCAGAGGCTCGGCCTGGTGACCGAGCTCCTGCGCGGCTGTGAAAATCTCGCTGGCATAGGCGGCGAAGAGGGCCAGTACGGTGAGCGCCGCGGCGCTGATGGCAAAGCCCTTGGTGATGGCCTTGGCGGTGTTGCCGGCGGCGTCGAGGACGTCGGTGGTCTCAATGACCTGCTCGGGCATGCCGGCCATCTCGGCGATGCCGCGGGCGTTGTCGACGATGGGACCGTAGGCGTCGGAGGAGACGATCATACCGCTGATGGAGAGCATGCCCACGGCGGCGATGCCCACGCCGTAGACGCCGGTGATGACGCCGGAGGCGTCGGCGACGTAGTAGGCGATGAGCATGGCTGCCACGATGCCGATGACCGAGGGCACGATGCTGATCAGGCCGTAGCTGAAGCCGGTGATGATGTTGATGGCGGCGCCGGAGCCGGAGACCTTGGCGGTCTCGACGACGGGTGGGCGACCATCGCCCGTGTAATAATCGGAGGTGAAGCCGATAATGACGCCGGTGATCAGGCCGGCGAGGGTGGCCCAGAGCGTGCTCATATCGTAGCCGCCGAGCAGCACGAGGGCGGTGATGAATACGGTCAGAATCACACAGGTGATGACCGTTCCGCCATTGAGCGCCCGTCCGGGATCACCGTCCTTGCCGACGCGGACCAGCTGCAGGCCCACGATGGAGGCGGCGATACCCAGGGTGCAGATGATGAGCGGGAAGATGGTGTACTGGATGCGCACGGCCTCGTTGACGTTGGGCAGCGCGATGCCCAGCAGCATGACGGCGACGGCGCTGGCGACGTAGCTGTCGAAGATGTCGGCGCCCATGCCGGCGACGTCACCGACGTTGTCGCCCACGTTGTCGGCGATGACGGCGGGGTTGCGCGGGTCGTCCTCAGGAATGCCTACCTCGACCTTGCCCACGAGGTCCGCGGCGATGTCGGCGGTCTTGGTGTAGATGCCGCCGCCGGCCTTCGCCAGCAGCGCCAGCGCCGACGCGCCGAAACTGAAGCCCAGCACGATGTTGGGATCGCGGGTCAGCAGGTAGAGGAGACTCATGCCGATGACCGCGATGCCGACCATGCCCAGGCCCATAACGGAGCCAGCCTTGAAGCCGATGTTGAAGGCCGGGTTGAGGCCCTTCTTAGCAGCGGTCGCGCTCCGTACGTTGGCCGAGACGGCGATAGCCATGCCCATGTAGCCGGAGATGGCGGAGAAGACGGCGCCGCCGATGAAGGCGCCGGCCATCATAAAACCGTAGGTCGCCGAATCGTTGAGTATGCCGAAGACGATGGCGATGACGATGGCCATGACGATGGAGACCATAATGAGGGCCATGTAGAGCTTCTTGAGATAAGAAATGGCGCCCTGTCGAATCCATTCAGCCACCTTTTTGGCGCGGTCGGTACCGGCGTCTTGACGATCGACCCAGCGATAGTACCACAGCGCCAGTCCTACCGAGATGGCACCGGCAAATAAACTGATCCATAACCATGCATTTTCCATTTTTCTTCCTCCAAAGAAAGTGAGCTAAGTTAGATAGTACGTTGTTTCTTATTCTGCGTCCTGTCGCGCGATGCACTTGGGACGTACCCATAAAAGAGGCTCTCAGTTCAAACCCTGAGTAAAGAGGGTTGAACCTTGAGCCTTTTTAGGTCGAATGAATGATTGGGTTCAGACTAGATGCAGACACGCTGAATAGCTAGCCTACATGTTGGCCGAACGCCACCAGCGGTAGTGATTGGCTCGCAGCTCTTCCCGGCTCAACATAGGGAAGAAGATGAGCTGCTCTTGATTGCCCACGAAGATCCCGCTTTTGAGCGTGCGGTACGGGAAGGCCGCGGAGTGAATGCGGTCCACCATCTTGCTGCGCACGGTCTTGGTGCGCAGGTCAACCAGGCACTGCCGCAGGTGGTCGATGTTAGCATAGGGTAGGTCGCCCACGGCTCCGTACTCGGGATTTTCGGCCAGTTCACCGAGGCGCAGCTCGGCGAAGCAGATGACGGGCAGCTTGAAGAGGGTCTCCGGCTCCTTGACGATTTTCTGATGAAGCTCGCGGGGGCCGTAGGTGCTTACCACGAGCGGGTGCACGGGAGCGATCTCCTGGTAAAGGTGCAGGCCTGAGGTTTCTTTAGGCAGCTCGTCCTTGCGGTCGAGACCCAAGACGCGCCCGTCCTTGGTGACCAGGTAGAGGCGCTTGATGGCGTCCAGGTCGATGCGCTCCAGGGCTCGGTAGACGGAGATGTAGACAGAGCGCTTGGGAGTGCCGTCGTCGTGAGGGACGCAGCGGTCGATGCCTTCCTGGATGGGCAGCTCATCGGTGCGGTAGTCAGGGTCAAGTTCGAAGAAGATGGCCTGTCCGCGAGACTTCTTCTCGCTCCCTACGGCGTAGTAGACGCCGAATTCTTCCGGGGAGAGCATCGAAGCGATGAGGGCCTCAGGAATCATCGATAGGTATAAATGGGTTGTCATACGCTTTCCTCCTTGATGATATCCGGTAGACTGGTTAAATGTCTACGTACGGTTAGCATTATAACACGTTTTGGAGAAATGCCACATTGGGTTTTAAGGGCGTTTCGATTATGATCGGTAGTGAACGGATGGTTTTGTAGTGCCGATTTTCGTGAACCTCGGCCTACGAAAAACGGGCTGCCCAATTGGGACAGCCCGTCTCGCGATAAGTTGGAGCTATTCCATGATGACCTGGATGTGTTCGTCATCTCCCACGATGTCGATGATGTGGCCTTCGGCGCCGCTTTGCAGAAGCTGCTGGAGTTCCTGGGCGTCGAAGGAGAGGCCGCCCACGTCGAGGTCGGGAAAGAGCGCCGTGTCCCGGCGGAGCGCCGAGCGAACCAGGCTCAGGGGGAGTTTTATGTCCAGATGTTTCTGATGTGTTGTGGTATCCGTGATCAGAAACCGAACAATCCGAACCGAGCCCCGGCGCTGCCGAGATTTCGCCGCTTCCCGTTGGCCCAGTGCACTCAGGAGTTCTTCGGCTTCCGTCGCGCTGATCTTTCCCGCCGCGACCATCTCTAGGATTTTGCGACGTTCCTCTTCGGTGGACGTCGTCTCTGGGCGCTCGACGCGCTCTCCTTGCCAGCGAGTTTCCAGTTCGGTTAGCTGTTCCTGTAGGAGTTCGATACGGTCTTCGAGGAGCTCTTGCTTCATCTCTAGGCGTTCACGGTGGGCGAGCAGGCGCTCCCGGCGGGCTTCCGTCCGCGCATAGCGGCCGGGGTTGGCGTCCTCGTCGAGGGTTTTCAGCGTCTCCTCCAGCGTTGCTATCTGTTCCTCCAGGGCCTCGATCTCCGGCGCGAGTTCGGCAATCCTCTCGTTCAACACCTCCGTCTTTTCCTCCATTTGCGTCCGTTTCCGGGTCAGCTTTTCCACGATCTTATCATGAAATTTCTCGTCCATACTGATCTCCTTGGGCTAGAGTTTCTTCGACATCTCCTGGCCATCCCACCTGGTCTGATAATATTTTAATGTAAACTTTAATATTTGTCAAGTATGAGTTTAAAATTATTAATGTTAATGATAAATTCTCTGGGGTGGGGACGTTTTTCTTTGAGAGGGACAGGTTGGTGGAAGGCGGATAGAGGATTGGCTCGAGCCGTAAGGGCACGGGCGCGCGATTTTGCCGCTGCCTTGTTCCGACCGCTAGAGGGGTCGTGGGATGCTGGCCCTCGAGATTCTAGTCCAGTAGCAGAAACAGGGCGTCGGCGCCCGCGGCGTCTTGTACGGCCCAGCGCTGTCCATCGTCTAGCCAATAGGCGCCGGTGCGCACGTAGCGCGCGGGCGTTTCCTGGACCGGAAACCGGTGGCGTTGTACGATCACGTCATCGGGTTGCCATTGATCGGGCGAAATGCCTAACCCGTCGGCGACGCCCACTGACTCGCCCTGGGCGTTGAGTAGATGCGCCATGATGGAGAGGGGACGATGGACGGGGCCTTCTGTAACGCGCCACCACGTCCTGACCTCCACGCTCTCCGTGTCCCGGCGCAGGTCGGCGCCCAGGAAGGTGAGTGGGCCTTCCAGCGCGAGGGGGGCCGCGTAGCTTGACAAGGATGGGAGCACTTCCGGCGTCGTGCCCGCCGGTGCGGCCTGCACCGTTTGCACTTCCGGCGCTTCTGACGTTGTTACCTTCCGATAGAGCGCAAACGGCGGCACGGCACCGGACCGCCGTTGCCGGTAGGTGATGGTGGTGTTCTCAAGATGCGCGGTAACGAAGGGGTCCCGGGCTTGCGGGGGGCTGTAATGTAGGCGGGAGAGCAGCACGTCCTCCAGCAACGCCCCGTGAAGCGCGTATTGCCCCGGCGACGCGGGGACGATCCAGCTCTCCGTGCAATCAAAGGCGATTTTACGCAGATCATTTTGTCTGAACCCGAAGGTGATTGCCTCTGCATCCAGCGGCGGCGCCGGCGTGACACATTGAGCGACCCATTGCGTCTCTGTTTCCGCAGATTTCACCTCGTAGTAGAAGAGCGCGTTGGCGATCTGGGCATCCGGTTCGCGCCAGCGGAACCAATCGTACATCTCCGGGTTGACCAGGGGGATGCCGTCCAGCGTCGTGGCACTGATGACGTAGTCCCCCGGAGGCGGCGTAAAGCGCGAGGGGAAGACGGGAGGGGTATTCCCCCCGTAGGGTGTCAGCGGCGCGTAGTCCACCCCATACAGGGCGGGATCGTAGAAGATGAAAGCGGAGAGCTGCACCGTTCCGATGTTTTGCTCTGTCTGGAAGCGCGCCAACTCTTTGAAAGCCTGACCCCAGTCGGTGTTAGAGTCGGCGAGAAACCGCCAACCGTTTTCCGGTCCGCCGGCTAATTCGTTGAAGAACGTCAGGTAGTGCGGTGCGACGGTGAGGGGGCCGGCGATCTGCCAGATGATGAGAGTAGCAAGCGTGAGACGGGCTGCGTGAAACGTGATGCGTGAGGAACGTGGTCGGAGTCTGGTAAACGCAGCTCCTGCGCCGACGTAAAGAAAGGGCAAGACGGGCAGCAGGTGGCGGTAGCCAATGTTGAGTCGGCTGCAGAGGCTGCTCACACCGTAGAGCAACGGAAAGAGGGTCAGGGTGACGATCTCGGATGCTAATAATTGCTGCGCGCGCCGGGGCTTTTGGAGGGTCCACACGAGACATCGCACGGTAGCCCATCCGGTCAAAATCAGCGTGGGCAGCGAGGTCTTCAGCAGAAACGCGAGAGGGAAGTAGAACCACCAACCTTCCCTGCCGTGCGCGCCCATCAAGAAGGCTTCGTGACCTGCAACTAGGTGGCGTTGGAGACGGAGCCAGGGGATGGCGTGGTGAGCTGCGGGCAAAGCCAGGGGCCAGTCAAAGAGCTGCACCACCTCAAAGCCGTAGAGTGTCCAGAGCACGAGGGCAGCCCCCGCAAAGGAGATAGGCAATGCGCGGATAAATCCACGCGGGCGATAGAGCAAAAGCAGCAGAGCGACGCCGGGCAGCAGCAGCAGGGCCGAGAGCTTCGCCCCCTGGGCCAGTCCCAGCGCGACGCCGGTCAGCGCGAGCCGGGCCAGGGTTGGGCGGTGCAGCGCACGGTGCAGGCAGAAAAGCGCTAGGGTGATGAAGCAGGTCGCACCTAGATCGGTGCCGGTGATTGAGGCATGCGCCAGCAGATTCGGATCGAAGACGAGCAGCAGCAGCGCCAGAAGCCCGGCCAGGGGCGCACGAAGATCGGTCGCCCAGCGGTAGACCACGGCCCCCAGCAGCACCCCTAGCAACGCTATCATGACGCGCGGCGGCACGATCACGCGGTCGAGGGGTCGGTAAGGATAGAGGAGCTGTCGCGTCATCTCAATGAGCGGCAGGCTGTCCGTGGTGGGCTCCGCAGCCGCGTTCCAGGGCGGTAGCGCGTGCGGATCAGGAAGATCGGTGACGGGGAGCAGGGGCAGGGCCGCCCACATCTTGATCAGGGGCGGATGCTCTTCGACAAGGCGATAGTCGCCGGTGCGCAGCATGGTGTAGCCACTGGTGACGTGGAGTCCCTCGTCAATGGTCATGGAGAGCCGCCCCGCAGCCGTGAGCGCCTGGGCAAAAAACACCAGCATCAGCAATAGCGCCGCCCACCGCTGCCAGCGCCCTTGCACGTGGTTTCTCAGTCGGCGGAACATTGGATTAAGGTAGCGTCACGGCTTCAAGCAGGATCCGGTCAATATCGGCATCTTCGTCTGCTACCGGCAGCTTCTCCATGGTATCCAGCCAATAGGCGCCCGTCTGGAGCCAGTACTCACCGGCGGGCGTATCGGCGGGCACGGTGAGTGGATGCTGTTGCACGATCACGTCCCCTGGCTGCAGTTGCGCATAGGGGACGCCCAGCCCGTCGCCCACGGCAATAGGTTGACTGTTAGCGTTCACCACGTGGGCCATCAGTGAGAGGGGGCGTCTCACCGGACCGGTGACTTTCCAGATTGTGATCAGCACAACGTCCGATTCCTCCTGTCGGACGTTGTGCCCCAACAGCGTCAGTGGCCCGTTGAGCGGGATTGGGGTGGTGACCTCCACGCCCCGCGCCCGGACTTGGTCGAGGGGCCAGGCGACCGGTGCTGCGCGGTACGCCTCTGGCGAGGGGGTGAGGGGCTGAGGTTTCCACGTGTAGACGTTGTGCGGCGGTGCAGCCCCGGCGATTCTCTGTTCGAAGGTGAGCTCCGCCTGCGCCAACCGAGTCTGTATAAACCTGCTGGGGTTGTCCAGCGCCGCGCGGTGGATTGTGAACCATCCGGCATCCGTACCAGACTGTGGATAGAGCCAGCTCTGCGTACAATCAAACGTGACCCTGCGCAAATCCGAATACCTGAACCGCTCCCTGATTTCTTCGGTGGGGAGAGGCGCGACGGGTGTGCTGCATTGTGCTACCCAGTCAGGTCGTGGTGTGGGTTCCTCGACGTGGTAGACCAGCATGGCGTTGGCGATAAGGTCGTCCGGCTCGCGGTGCCAGAACCAATTATACATCTCCAGATCGATAACCCGCAGGCCACGCAGCGTTGAAGCGCTGATGATATATGTGCCCGGGGTCGGATTGTATTTGTGCGGCAGAACCGCCGGCGCCTTGGGGAGCGGCGGCAAAGGGTGGACCGCTTCTAACTCATAGAGATGGAGTGGCACGAAACGGGTGAAGATGCTCAGGTAAACGTTCTCGGTGCCGTGTTGCGCGACGTACTCACGGACGGCTTTGAGCGCCTGGTTCCAGTCCACGTTGGAGTCGGTCATCAGGCGGTAGCCGTTTTCCGGCCCTCCGGCAGCCTCGTTGAAATAGGTGAGGTGCCAGGGCCAGATGGAGAGCGTGCTGACCGCTTCCCATCCGAGAAGCAGGAGTATCGCAACCGCCGCCCAGCGTCGCCCCGGGCGAGAGCCGGGGCTCTGTTCTATCAGCTCACTCAGGCCTCCGATGAAGACGTAGAGAAAGGGTAGGGTGGGGAGGATGTGACGGTAACCGATATTGACGGCGCTTGACATGCTGATGAGCAGATAGGTGAGAGGTAACGTGACGAGAAACGCGATCCGCCAGGGTTTATGCAGGAACCGGCGGCCTTGTAACAGTGCCGCACCGGTGAGTACGAGCGCCGCCAGGGGGGTCTTCAACAGGAAGGCCATGGGGAAGTAGTACCAGCGTCCACCGGTGTACATCTCTCCCAGCAGAAAAGCGCGGCGTTGTTGCGTGGAGACGTCGTCGCCTATGTTGAGAAAGGAGCGCCAGAACGTCGGCGCCGGGGCTGTGAAGGAGGTGCCCTCGATCTGTCCTATTTGGAAAAGATGCAGGGCCCAGAGCGCCAGCGCTGCAGTGATCCCGTAGAGCACGTAGCGCCGCAGGATCTTTTTACGGTCCCAGTGCTGCCAGCCCCATCCCAACAGCAGCAGGCTGGTTATAGGCACCAGAATGCCGCCTGAAATTTTCGCCGCAAGGGAGGCGCCCAATAATACGCCTGTGCCCATGACGCGCAGCGGGGTAGGGCGCCTGAGCATCCGTTGAAAAACGTATAGGGTTGCAAAGATCAGCAACGTAATGCCCAGATCCAGCGCGCAGAGTGAGGTGTGGGCGATGATGTTGGGATCAAAAGTCAGCAGGGCCAACGCCAGCAAGCCTCCCCAGGGGCCGAACCAATCCGTGGCCCAGCGGAAGACCAGGGCCCCCAGGATCACCCCCAGCAGCGTGACGGTCATCCGCGCCGGAATCAACCACGTATCGATGGGCATGGCCCACCACTCGTCGGCGTAGGCGAAGAGACGGCGGTCGCCCAATTCCCAGGTAGATACCTCTTCCGTCACCGGCGTCTCCGGGGAAAGGTGCAGCGGCCAGCTCATCCAAAGTTCCAGCAAGGGAGGGTGATCGTCCATCAGCCGCAGATCGCCCGTCTCCCAGATGCTATAGCCGGTGGTGATATGCACGGGCTCGTCGAAGGTGACAGAGAGATGAGGCAGGCTGGTAACTGCCTGGGCGAAGAGCAGCCAGAGCAACAGGAGGGCTACATAGCTGTGATAGGATGTTTTCTTATTCATGGGCACACTTGTAGATCCAGAACAACGTACGCTCTCCTACGTCGTAAGTATTGATGAGGTCGCAGTATTTCTGGGCGCCCTCACGCAAAGCCGCCGACTCCTGCAGCAGCGGGTAAGGTGTCGTCATATAGGTCGTGTGATAATCGTAAATCACGTAGCGATACTCAAGGACCTCTTCGGGACGCTCCAATTCTGTCTGAAACGTGATCTCCGGTAGATCGTAGACCAATCGGTAGTACCCCATCATGATACCACAAGTTTCGGGAGCCAGTATCTTGCCGGGCGGTTGATCGGCGAGATACTGTAACGCCTGACCGGCGCCCTGACAGTGGAAGACTGCCGGTCCCCAGAATTCTCCAATGACGGCGTCGCCGAAATCGTAGCCCGTCATAAGATAGTCGGGGTGGGTCTCTGCCAGTACGCGCGCGTTTTCCCCGCTGAGAAGGAGCAGTGCCAGCAACGCCCCACCTTTGATCCACCGGGGGATCTGGCGGTGTTGACCTTGCAGCAGCGTGATAATCTGGCTTACCGTCCGACCTGCCAGCACGAAGAATGGCCCGATCAAGAGCACGGCATACGTGGGCGATTGCCAGCGGCGCGCTATCAGCGCCGCCAGCGGGTAGAGGTTGAAGAGCAGCACTTTCTCCAGCGGACGGCGTGACTTCAATCGTGTGAGCAACCATCCAACCTGAAAGCATAATGCCAGCGTGAAGGGAGCGGTAAACTTGAGCGGGACGACGACGGCCCAATACCAGCGCGGCAGCGTCTCGTAGACGCGGCCCAGAAAATGCAGACCGCGCACTTGCTGCCAGTGTTGCTGCTGATCGTACCAGGCCGCCAGCACGTTTTCCCAGCGCAGATAGATGGGGGAGGTGAGCAGGAAGCCGCCCGCCCATAGCGCGCCGGTGAGCAGGAGCCAGGGAAAGGTGCGGCGCCACGTCCGGCGTTCCCGCACGGCAATAACCAGCAGGTTACCCAGGATGAGCACGCCGCTGAGCTTGGATCCGGTAGCTACGCCGCTGACGATCCCGAAGAGTAAGAGATAGCTGATCTCGGTGGCGTTGAATGTCCCGCCTTCATGGGCGGCTCTCTGTTGCCAGAATTTGAGGAGCAGCCAGAGCGCCAGGGTGTAGAAGAGCGCCAGCAGCGCGTCTCCGTGAGTGCCGGAGAGGCGCGAGAGCAACAGGTGAAAAGGGTTGAAGGCAGCCAGGCCCAGGGCCACGACACCCGTCCGCGGTCCAAAGAGCAGGCGCCCGATCCGCCAGATGATCCACAGCGAAAGCGTACCCGCAATCACCGCAGGCAGGCGCAATTTAAACTCGCTATCGCCCCAGAGTTTGAGTACCATCGTCTCCACGTAGATAGGCAGCCGCGCCTGGCTCGGTTCGCGGTCCGCTGCGGTCAGATCGCCGTTGAGCAGATAAGAATAGGCGATTTCGCGGTCCGTGGCTTCGTCCCAGGTGTAGCTGGGGATATCCAGTTGATAAAGTCGCAGTGCCAATGCAGCTGCGAGCAGAAGTACGACGGCAAGGATCTCGCGTCGGGCGGGCCGCGTGGGCGCTTGATCGAGGGATGACGTCATCAGGGAGCCTCCACGTTGATAGAATTTAGCAAGATGCGGTCACCGGCAATTTCCCCGTCGAGCAAAACGGGCCAGCGCTCCAGTGTCTCCAGCCAATAGGCGCCGCTCTGAAACCAATAGCGTCCCGGAGGCGCCGTTGCTGGAAGCGTGAACCGGTGGCGTTGTACCAGCACGTCTCCGGTGCGCCATTCTGTGAGGGGTACACCCAGCCCGTCGCCTGCAGCGACGAAGTGCCCATCCTCTCCCAACAGATGCGCCATCAGGGAGAGCGGTTGCGTGGTCGTCGCCGTGACGCGCCAGTAGGTCCAGAACTCAATTTCTTGCCCTGCTTTTACCCGCGCTTGCGGGAGCGTGTAGCCCAGAAAGTCCAGCGGGCCCTCGAGCGTCAGTGGGGATCTGGCGTCTTCGCGCGTCGCAGCTGCCGGCGGCGCCGCCGAAGGAGCGGGATAGACGAGCTCCACCTCCGGCTTAACTCGCACCGTTGGTTGTTCATAAACGGAAAAAGGCGGCGTGCCGTGAGGTATGCGCTGTTCGTAGCTCAGACGGGCAGGAAACAGGTGGGCCTGCGTGAAAGCGTTGGCGTGGAGCGCTGTGTGTCGGTGGAGTACATACCAGCCTGGTTCCGTGGCGCCAGCAGGATAGAGCCAGCTCTCCGCGCAATCAAAATAGATCCGGCGCGGGCTGTCGAGTCCAAAAGCGTGGAAATCCGGGTGATCCGGGGGAAGGGGGGCGACAGGGTCGGTGCACTGACCTATCCACGTCGGTTGAGGTTCGCGCGGTTCGATGTGGTAGACGAACATAGCGTGCCCGATGCGCGCGTCCGGCTCCAGTTTTCGAAAGTAGTCGAACTGCTCCGGGTCGGTGATGCCTACGCCCTGCAACGTTGTCGTGCTGATGGCGTAGGTGCCCGGTTCTGGATTGAAACGCGCCGGCAGGATCGGTGGCACGCCGCTAAAAGGCGGCAGCCGATCGTAGGCGAGTCCGTAAGCGCCAGGATCGTTCATGGTGAACTGACTCATATAAAAGCGCTCGACGCCTTGCTCCTCCAGGTATTCGCGCAGCGCGATCCAGGTCTGGCCCCAATCTAGATTGGAATCCACCAGGTAGTTGTAGCCGTTTTCGGGGCCGCCTGCCAGCTCGTTGAAATAGGAGAGGTGAAAAGGGTGCATCCGGACGGTGCCGACGACGTACCAGCCGCCGAGGAGTACTACGCTGCCGGCGATCAGATGGCGAACTTTGGGGGGCACTGTGGTGACCGGGGGCTTTTGGAAGCGCGTCAAGCGGCTCACGATCACAAGGAGGAAGGGTAAGCTGGGCAGCAGATGACGGTAGCCGATGTTCAGGGAGCTGGTCATGCTGACGCCGACGTAGAGTAGGCTGAAGAGCACGGCGACGAAGCGCGGGCGCGGGATATGGGATCTCAGGCGTGCCCACTGGAACGTCGTGAGCCGAGATGCCCCCTCCAGCAGCCCCAGGATCAGAAGCGGCAGCGGAGTTTTGAGCAGGAACGTGACGGGAAAGTAGTACCACACTCCTCGGTTCACGTACTTGCCCATGATAAAGGCGGCGTGACCGGCGTCCATGTGATTGAGCACGTATTGCAGGGGGAGCAAATGGCTGGCAGCCGGAATGGGGAAAGCCCAGCCTTCCGGTTGCCGTACCTCGAAGCGGTAAACGGCCCAGAGGGTAAGCAGGGCCGTGAGCCCAATGAGCACCAAGTCGATCAGCCGCCGGCGGATAGCTTGCGGACGCCGCTCCCGAGAGAGCCCTAAGAGACGCAGGAGCAGCATCAGCCCGAAGACGGGTACAAGTAGGGAGGCGGTCAGTTTGGTGGTCAGGGCCAGGCCCAGGGTAAGGCCGGCGAGCCACCGACGTCGCCGTTGGTCACTGCGGAGCCAGCGCCAGAAGCAGTAGGTGGCGACAAAGATGCCGGCGGTCACACCGAGGTCGGTAGCGGCGACGCCGGCGTGCGCTAGAAGATTGGGATCGAATGTGTAGAGGAAAAGCGCCGCCAGCCCAGCTGCCGGGCCACCTTCGTCGGTTGCCCAGCGATAGACAAAAGCGCCGAGGAGAACACCGATGAGCAGGACAGGGACGCGCGCCGCGTAGACCACCGGTTGGAGGGGCCGCTGGGCGAGGTAAGTTTTTCTGGCGACGCGCACCAGATTCGACTCTTCCCAGCCCGCAACCGTGCGGGGATCAGGAAGCGGTGGATTTTGTAGGAGAAGGGGAAGCGCTTCCAGCATCTTGAGCAACGGCGGGTGTTCCTCGACCAGCCGGTAGTCGCCCGTGACCAGGGAAGCGTACCCGCTGGCTACGTGCAGCCCTTCGTCCAAGGTGACGGAGGTACGTGTCGCCGCAGTGGCGACCTGAGTGAAGAATATGCAGAGGAGCAGGAGGACGCTACCTGCATGCACGCCATTTTGCGCCGAGAACAGTCCGCTTTTCTTGACCATACGGGGTAATGATACCTGTAATTCATTTGATTGCAATGTCTGGTGTTCACGACGACGTCGGGAAGCGTGAGGTTGACCCTTTTGCCTTTTTGATTATACTTCTCTCTGTGACGTTGAGGCGTTGAGTATTTTAAGATTACGAATGAGGAGGCTTTTCCCTGATGTTGAAAATATCGCGGTATCGCATTGGCATGGTTGTGATTTTGACACTAGCATTGACGCTTTCACTTTCGTTTTCCTTGAAGGCGTTGACAGAAGAAGCGGGGACAGAGGCTAACCTTCCTTCATCTTCTACTGCTTCTCTTCACAACCCCACCTTTGACAATCATGATTGGTACGAGTTCAATGATCGCTACGGTAATTGGTTGCCAGGTTCGTGGTTGCCCGATGACGACAATAATAAGGATGATGACATTCCCCTGAGTAGACGCCAGGATTGGCGCTTGTGGTATCAGCAGGGAACCGCCATTTTGGAATACGATTCCGAGAATAAGAAAGCGGATCATGACCAAGGGATCCAGATGCGCACGTACGACTGGGATACCTCGCTCCCTCAAGAGGGGGGGGTCTATCAGGTGGTCTACGGAACCGTTCCTTGTCTGGAATACAGATTTGCCATGAAGGCTCAGGGGCGTCCTGAAGAACCTGGCGACGCTTTGCATGGCCTTAAAGCGGGTATCGCCCGAGATGGTTGGCATCTGTCGACGAATGATCCCGCGGTTAGTAGTTTCCCCAGCACCGTGAAATGGGGCGCGACGAAGATGTATCAGAACAGTTACGGTGAAATTGCGGTGACCGCCGAGGCGTGGGCCGATCGCATCACCGTCTTTACCTATGGGAAATCTGTGGGCGGGCGGACCAGCCGTATTCTTTGGGATACCGGTTCCTTTGCCGAGGTTACACCCGCGCGTATCTATGATCCGGAGTCCTACAGTAGCCCTTCTGGTATTTTCGGGTTAGCTGATTCGATAGATGGAAGTGGCAACGTGTTGATCCAGTGGACTACCTCTCAGGGGGCTATCTCACAGATCTACTACCGGCGCACCTCTGGTCAATCTGTAGAGCCTACGGAACCCATGTCCTATACGGTTTATCTCCCCCTGGTTGCTAATGGTCCAGAATGGCAGGCTACTGCGTTGAATAAAACCTCGCGGACCAGCCACTCTTTCACCCTCTCCGGCTTAGCCGAAGGGGAGTACGAGTACATCGTGGTCTCCAAGGGATACACCGGCGGCAGTGCCTGCCAGACGTGGGTTGCAAAAGGCGATTTCATCATTCCCTGAAGCCCATAACCTCTCTGCACTCTGTAACAGCACCCTGTCGAATTCGATGGGGTGCTGTTTTTTGGTCAGGGGATATGAAGCGTGGTCAGCTGCAAGCGTCCTCCTATAGTTTCGTTGGAGGAGCGGATAGGGTACGGCGTGATCGTCTCCAGATCGTAGGCCCCTGTGTGGATTGTGTACGCGCCTGCCGGGGCGTCGGGCGGGAGTGAGAGGGTGTGTTTCTGGATAAAGACGTCACCGGCTTGCCATTGAGCGCTGGGGTAACCGAGTCCGTCGCCCACCACGGCGGGCGTGCCGCCCGGTCCCAGGAGGTGTAACATGATGGAGAGCGGTTCGGCGGCGGGCTCTCGAACCCTCCAGTAGGTCTCCACGATGAGTATATCGTCGCCTTGCGCTTTTTCATCGGGCAGCGCATAGCCAAGGAAGAGAAGTGCCTCGCCTACTTGAATCTGCCCCTCGGCTCTGTGAGTGGGGGCCACCTTGCTCGGCGGGTGTTCGTAGAGGCGGAAGGGCGATAGTTCACCCGTATGTTGCTGCTCGTAGCTGAGATGAACGTCTTGTAGTCGTCGTGTGCCGAAAGCATCCGTGTTCATCGCTGTCTCGCGGAAAAGCGCATACTGGCCCGGGCTGCGACCTCCCTCGGGATAAACCCAGCTTTGGGCACAGTCGAAGGTGATGTGACGCAGCTCCGCCTCTCCAAACCCCTCCTCGATAGCCTCCTGGGTCAGCGGAATGACCGGGACTGTGCATTGGGCGAGCCAGTGCGGTCGAGCCCGCCCCGGGGCTATCTCGTAGACAAATATTGCGTTAGCGGGATGCGCTGTCGGTTCCCGTTGACGAAACCAGCTGTAGGACTCTTCCTGTGCTATCATCACGCCCCGTAAAGGCGTGGCGCTGATGGCGTAGGTGCCCGGCTTAGGATCGAAGCGCTGTTCCAAGATCGGCGGTGCGTCGGGCGCCGGCGCGAGGGGGGTATAGTCTAATCCATAATGGGCGGGATCAACAAAGGTATAGTAACTTATGAATAGAGGATCCGGTGTGGAATGCTCCGTCAACCATTCCCGCAGAGCGACGAAGCCCTGTCCCCAATCCAGGTTGGAATCCACCAGATAGTCAGCTGCGTCTCTTGGTCCACGTGTCAGCGGATTGAAGTAAGCCAGATAGTGGGGAAACGTTCCTATTGCACCCATGGTCAGCCAGAGCAGCAGACCGGCGATAAGCGTTTGCTGCCATCTACGCTGTAACCGGGCGAGCCCTCCGCAAAGCACGTAGAGGAAGGGAAGCATAACCAGCAGATAGCGATAGCCGATGTCGATGCGGCTGTTGACGGCGGCGACGGCATAGAGCGAAGGGGTCAGCCAGAGGTAATGTCGTCTCCACCATTGACGGAGTGGGGTTGTGAGCCCCAGGATTGCGGTTCCCAACAGGAGTATCAATATGGGGAGTGGCGTCTTGAGCAAAAAAGCCAGAGGGTAGTAATACCACCAGCCGGTATAACTGGTCTCTCCCATCAGATAAGCAATGTGTCCTTCTCGCAGGTGGGTAGTCATCTCTCGCCAGATGACCCACTGGGTGGCGAAGGGGATGGGAAGATTCATCTCAGGCAGAGGTCGCAGCTCGAAGCGATATAGCGCCCAGAGTACAAAAAAGGCTACACCTAAGGCCAAGCCGAGTCGCTTGCCCCAGCGGAGAGTCGCATGTAGGAAGGCAGAGAAGGTTATCCGTTCTTCCGTTAGCAGTTTTTTCAATATCTGCAGACAAAAAAGCAGTCCCACTATGCCCACCGCGAAGAAACCGGAACTCTTAGAGCCCAGAGCCAGTCCCAGTGCTGCCCCGGTGAAGAGGCCCCAGGGCCAGACAGCTTGTGATTTGATCCATTGTGTGGCGCAGTAGACTGCGGCGAAGGTCCAGATAGTCAACAGGACGTCCGTTGTCGCCAACCCGGCGTGGGCGATAAGGTTGGGATCGCAGACTAGCAGTATGGTGGTGACGAATGCGCCCTTGAGTCCAAAAATCTCGCGTGTCCAACGGTAAGCGATAGCGATACCTAACACGGCGACGAGGGTGATAGGCGCGCGTGAGACAAATGTCGCTGCCGGTAGGGCGCCTCTCTGACCGTACCAGGCGGTGAAGTCCCGGGTGAATTGCGTGAGGTCCGCGTCTTGCCAGCCGGTGAGCTCTTCAACGTCAGGACCGGGCTGCAACATCAAGAACGCGCCGGGCAGCAGATCGGGCAGGGGTGGCTGAGCTACGGGACGTTGCAGACGGAAATCGCCCCGCGCCCAGTAGACGTAGCCCTGGGCCATGTGTACCGGCTCGTCGGCGGTAAGGGAGAGATGCGGTCCGGCACCTAGCGTTTGGGCGAAGAAAAGCCAGAGCAAAAGCAAAGTGAGATAATGCGCTGGGGGTCTTCTTATCTTCACGGTCGCTCCTCAAGAGATATTTCGGTCAAATCGAGGTGGTCCATTGATGAGGTTGGCGTCTCCCACTCCCACCGCGTCATCGTGTCCAGCCAGTAACCGCCGGTGGTGATCGTGTACCGTCCGGCGGCAGCCTCCAACGGGATCTCCAGAAGATGCCGTTGCACGATCATGTCGCCACGACGCCACTGGTCGATGGGCGCGCCCAGCCCGTCGCCCACCGCGATGGGCGAGCCCGCCGCGTCGACGAGGTGGGCCATTAGTGAGAGCGGGCGCTCCGGTACGCTCTCGACGCTCCAGGACGTCTCCAGGGTGATCGCTTCACCCGGATGAACTTCTCTGCGGTCGATTTGGTAGCCCAGGAAGCGCAGGGGGGCGTCTTTTGACGTCACCAAGAGACTGTTGGTGGGGGTCGGTGCTTCCTTGACGCGATAAGCGACATAGGCTGGCTCTCCATCAGTACGCCGCGCTTGCAGTGTCAACTCGGCAGAGGTCGGCGCTGGCATTTCGGCGGGCAGGACGTGGAGCCCGGGTCCGTTCTTGGCGAAGATCTGGCTCTGAGTGCAGTCGAAGCGCAGAACGCGCAACGTCGTCGTTCTCAGCCGCTGCGCGACCGCGTCGTCGGATAGCGGCATGTGGGGATGGTTACAGACGCCGACCCAGGTGGGCTTCGCCCGCGCCGGCACGTCGTAGAGAAAGAGCGCGTTGCCCAGACGCGCCGTCGGCTCCTGGGCGCGGAACCAGGCGTAGGTGTTGACGTCGGGCGCGT
>CAZCPK010000011.1:0-23406 GCA_964500755.1 uncultured Anaerolineales bacterium | reverse complement strand
TGGCCATCTGGGTCGGCGGTGAACGTGGGCGCAGTCGTGCGGAAATCCACGCTCTTCTGGCCCATCGTTATCCTCAGGTCCGGGATGCACTGGCACGCCACACGAGCCCCTTCAATGTGGGTGATCCGGCCCTCGTCCCGCCCACCGAATGCCCCCCGCGCACCCAGTGCTAGATCTCCGGGTGCGCGGCACGGATGGCGTCCGCTGCATTGGGGTTGAACGCAGCGATGTTTAGCGGCATTTGCGGCGACACGACCAGGTAGCCCGCTTCGGCGAGGGCACGCAGCAGATCGGCATAGCCCAGGTAACTGATCCGCCCGCCGGGATAGAAGATGAAGCCGGTGATGACCGGCCCGGCTTGCGGCGTGAAGATCAGCCGGGGCGTATCGGTAACCTTTACGGCAGCGGCGCTTTCCAGGACCGCGACTACCTAGGAGCAGCGGCTGGCGTTCGTAGGAAAGCCACCCCCCCCAGCCCACCGAGGGCGAGGAGTAGCAGGAGCAGGCCACTCAGCCAGCGGCGTCTCTGACGTTGGTTCAGGTGTAAGTGCTTCATCCATACTTCTCTGTGCTCTTCACTGTCAAATCAATTGTATATCATACCACATCTCCTGGTGAGAGGCCCATTAGGGACAACGGTGGAGATTAGCTCGCTGGCGCCGGTTGGGTAATCGGCTAGTCAATCCCAGGCGCCCGGAGCACTTCTGGTCGGGCGAGAGAGCAATTTTAGAGACGCAATATGCCCAAGAGCACGCCGGGCTGCGACTGAATCAACATCGAAAGGACAGGGCAGCCTTACGCGCGTGGGGCCACCCTGTCCTTCGTCTGCGCGTTGATACCGGCGACCGCGTAGTGCTGCGCTAGTCTTTCCTCCGCCAGTTCAGCGCGTCGTTCACCGGGCAGGCGTCGATACAGGCGCCGCAGGCGAAACAGTCGGCATGCAGCCGGTTATCGGCGTAGAAATCCGCCATAGCGCCGGAAGGACAGACTTGGACGCAGAGCTGGCAGCCCTTGCAGGCATCCCGGTCGATGCGGGGGCGATAGACGCTTACCTGCTCGACACCCCAGCTGACCAATCCAAAGGGACAGAGAAAACGGCACCAGGGCCGGTAGATGAAGAGACTCGCTGCGACAATCAGTCCCACCGTTGCGGCGATGGGCAGGGTGAGATCGAACTGGAAGAGGCGGAAGGGATCGACGACGCCGATCCAGTCCAGGCCCAGCGCTGCCAGACCACCGATCAGCCCCACGAAGGCCACGATCCGCACGCCGTTGCTCAGCCAGAAGGGCGGTTGCCACTTGGGCAGCGGAATACGGTGCAGCAAATCCTGGAACAGGCCCAGCTGGCAGCCGTAGCCGCAGATGGACTTGTTGGATATCCACGAGACCAGCAGCAGCACGACCAGCATGCCCACCACGGCGGGAACCACGTTGCCGCGCACGAAGATGGATGCTAGCAGTGTCCGCAGGGACGACGGCGGGTTGGGATTGAGGCCGGGATAGAGCAGCAGTCCAAAGCCGACGCCGAAGAGCAGCACGCCACCAACGATAAAATAGAGCCGTAGGCGGGCGGTCATCTTGCGGCGCGCCAAGAGCACCGTAGCGACGGCGACGACAGCCAGCCAGCCAGAGCACGAACTTGCTCAGGACCAGTGGATTGAATCCTTGCGTTGGCATGTGTTGATCTCCTCTACGCCGCGCTCGACTTGAGCTTGGGCGCGACACGCTGGCCCCAGGGCAGCAACAACAGGATCAACAACGCCAGGCTGAGCAGCGGGGCGGGTAGGAACATCGAGAACCGCCCGGCGTCCAGCGCCGTCACTACGCCCAACGGGAGGCCGACGGCCAGTTCGAGCAAGGCCGCGCCCAGCCCGGTCAGTCTAACCCACTCGGTGGGCTTGAGCAGCAGGCCGATGGTAAAAGTGCCCCACCCCGCCGCCGCGACCCAGTTGAGACGTTGTACGGCGACGAAGAGCGTCATCTCCGTGGTGATCATCTTGTTGGTGCTGGCGACGCCGTTCATAAAGGAGAGCACCATGGCGATACCGGAAAAAAGTCCAACTACGGCGATGCGCCAGTCCACCTTGCGCACGGCGAAGAGCAGCAGCCCGTAGGCGACGAGGTTGGGTAGGAAGATCACCGCTGTGTAGGGCGGCAGGTCCCGCGTCACCGGCGGGATCATGGTGAAGAAACTGCCCTGCAGCGCCAAAACGTTGGCGACGACGGCTAACGTCCAGTTCCAGGAGCGCTTGGTCAAGAAGCCATAGGCTGCCAGCGCCCAGAAGATGCCGGCGACGACGCTCACGTCGTTCAAGGCCGGAAAGATGTATTCAACGATAACGCCCTCGTCAGGCCGACCGGCGGCGATCTCAGCCAACACCACCGGCTCATACCACTGGACGAACAGAAACAGGGAAACGACGATGCCCAGCACGGCGCCCACCAGGGCAATAGCAGCGCCAAGTTTATACCGGGTAGTTTGCATAGACAGACCTCCTTACATAACATATCATGGCAACGAATATGCCTTGTAGAGCAAACGCCCAAGGCATTAACCGAAGCATACACCTTGGGCGTAGATCTGTCTTTGACTTAAGTCAAACGGGGGCACTACCGGCTGGAGACGCGCTCGCGTAACCCCTCCGGATTGAGGATAGTGATGGCGTCACGGGAGACCGAGATCAATCCGTCCTCTTCCAGACTACGCAGTGCCCGGTTGATGACGTAGGTCACCGTGCCCAGACGCGCCGCGATCTCGGCCTGGGTCGCCCAACGGTCGCGCCGGATGACGCCGTCCTCAGCCTCCTCGAGCAGCCGGCGGGCCAGCCGCATCTCCACGGTCCGCAACGAGAGGTCTTCCACCAGATCGATCAGCCCGCAGACGCGCTCCGCGAGCTGCCGCACGACGCTGTGCATCAGGGCGGGGAATCGTTCCATCAGTTGCAGTAGCGCTCGACCGGGGATGAACCAGACGGTGACCGGCGCCAGCGCGATCATCGTCAGCTGGTTGGGCCGTCCGGTGAAGACACTGACGGCGCCGAAGACCTCGCCCGGCTGGAAGACCTTCACGATCTGTTCGCGTCCGTCGGATGACGTACGCACGCCTTTGAGGGTGCCTTCCGTAAGGATCCCCAGCCCGGGACACGGTTCGCCGCGCAGAAAGAGCACCGCGTCGGTCCGGTAGGTGCGCCGACCCGCGGCAGCGGCGAGCGCCCGGTAGACAGAGCCATTCAGTCCCTCAAAATAGGGGATCTCGGTCAGAAAGGTGATCAGGGACGGGCGGATAGAATCGGGCATAGCCTTTCCTTTGTTTTCAGAATGGATAAGCTAAGCCCAGTATACCTCAAAACCCGGGCGGGAGCATTCTTCACGCCGGGGTCACGGAATCACTCCCTGCCCAGGCCCCATGCAAGCACGGCTCCGCGTCAAGGACGCGCATGTCATGTGTCATGCGCTCGTTTCACGCCCCCGCGATCAACACCAGCATCGATCCCAACATATAGAGCGAAGCCAGCTTGTAGAGAATAAAGTTGAGGCGCGGCGTGGGACGCAGCAAGCTGGCGAGGGTGACGACGCAGAGCGCCCCGCCCAACCCGCGTGCCGTCCACAGCAATCCCGATGAGAGCCCAATACGGTAGACGGCCCACAACATGACCACCGTCGCGCCCACCGTCGAGAGCGCGATAATCCAGCGGGTGGCCCGTATGCCGTAACGATTGGGGAAGACGGGCACGTCGGCGGTCCGGTAGTCATCGGCGTATTTGATGCTGAAGGTCATGATGTGCGTGGGAATCCAGAGCAGCACCGCCAGCGCCAGCAGCAGACCGGTGCCATCGATGCGCCCCACCGCCAGCGCCCGCCCCGCCAAGATGGGCATCCCGCCCGCGATTCCGCCCCAGAGGATGGCCCAGGGCGAGCGACGTTTGAGCCAGAGCGTGTAGATGACGACGTCGAAGAAGAGCCCGGCGGAGATCACCGCGCCGTAGAGCGGCGCCCGGGCGCCGGCCCAGAGCATGCCCAGGAGCGCCATACCCAGGCCCAACGCCAGTCCCTCGCCCGGCGTCACCGTGCCCGTTGGCAGCGGACGCCCGCAGGTACGGCCCATCTGCGCGTCGATGTCCCGGTCGATGACCATGTTGAGCACCGTGCTGCCGCCCACGGTGAGAAAGAGCGTGCCCAGCAGCGTCAGGATGGACGACCAAGTCGTTTCGGGCCGCCCGCTCATGTAGCCCGCCAGCCCGGTGATGACCAGCAAGCCCGTCTGCAGGTTCTTGAGCAGCGCCAAATAGGCGCGCAGTTTCACCTGGGGGCGTGTACGATGGGCGTCCAACGTGCGGGTGTCCGACATCTTGCCCGCGCTCACTCACGGCTCCGCGCACAGCGGAACCCCACGTCAGGACTGGCGTGCCGTGGATCCGCGTTGTTGGGCGTCCAGATGCGCAAGTTGTAGGCATAGGTGGTGTGACTGCCGCCGCGCAGACTGCGGTAGTGCGCACCCACGTGCACGTCGCCCGTCCACTGCCAGACGTTACCGGCCATGTCGTAAAGGCCATAGGGGCTGGAGCCGTCGCGCGTGGCGTAGCCGGCGTAGGTCTGACCGTTGTAGAAACCGACAGGCGTCGTACCGCCGGCGCCTTCAAAAACGCGCTCGAAGACGTCGTGGCTGCTGAGGAAATTCGCGTGGTCGGTCTCGATTTCAAAGCCCCAGGGGAAGGGACGGTTGTCGGTGCCGCGGGCGGCTTTCTCCCACTCGGCGTCCGTCGGCAGGCGCCAGCCGTAGAAGCAGCAGTAGCCCCACGCGCCGAACCAGGAGACCATGGTCATGGGGTGGTTCTCGTAGCCGGAAAGGGGCGCGAACTCGCCGTCTTGCAGCGAGAGTCGCAGCGCGGGCGTGTCCAGGGGGACGAAGAGCCACTCGCCCGCCGCGATCTCCTTCTCGTGCTCGTGCCCATGAAAGGGATCGCCGGGATAGTAGCCGACCACGGCGTCGTCCTCCAACCGGATCTCGCCCGCCGCCAGCGCCGCATTGAGGAAGTCCGCGTACTGCGCGTTGGTGACGTCGGTGAGCATGATCTCATAATCGTGGTCCAGGACGGTCTCGTGCGCGTGTTGACCTTGCAGGAAAGGACCAGCGGGTACGGTGGCCCAGGCCTCGGGATCGACGCCGGTCGCAATGACTGGCACGCTGACGTCGACCGCGTCACGCGCACATGCGGACAGGATGAGCGCCAAACCCAGTATGAGCGAGCGGAGATGGCTTTTCATGCGGACACCTCCGTCTCGGCTTCGTCCAGTTCGACGCGCCACCGCCCCCGCGGTTTGAAGAGATCGACGAGTCGCCAGCCCATCAGCGCCGCCAGCGCTACCAGGACGAGACCCAACCCGGCGTCCATCAACAGCGTCGTCACGTTGACCAGCGGGGCCTCGCCCCACGGCGGGACGAAGAGGCGCTTGAGCATGTAGATCAGCGCCGCCCCAAAGGCCAGATCGGAGAGCACGATGACGGCCCAACCGAAAATCTGCCGCACGCGCCCTTTCAACCCCGCCAGGTCAGCGTAATAGAGCAAGATGATGGTGGCGATGATGCCAGAGAGCACGTGCCAGTGCCCGGTAAGGATCACCCGCTCCTCCCGCAGCGGCCAGACGCGGAAGATCTCATCGAGTTTCACCGCCATGAAGATTCCGGGAAAGGAGACGACGAAGTTCATGAAGACCATCTGCCAGAGCGCGCCGAACTTGAGCGGGTCATAGAGCAGCGCGGCGACCTTCTGCCCGAAGGTGGGAGACGTGAGCCCTTGCGCCGCCAGCCGATCGCGTACCAGCTTGCCAAAGCCGTAGATCACCAGGAAGAGCGCGCCCAGCAGCACGATGGTCGAGCCAACGTAGATGATGGTGTGCGCGATGGGTTCGAAGGGTACCACGGCCCAGACGCCCAGCGTGATGACGACGGTCCCGACGACAAAGAGGGGCATGGAGATTTTATGCAGCGGCCCTTTAAAGTCGAGCCAGCGCCCGACGAGGAGCGCCAGCGCCACGGCGATCAGCGTCAGCATGATGTGCAGGTGACCGATAATCGCCAGTTGCAACCCGGTCTTTTCCGGCTGGCGCAGGATGTCCTCGGCGAGAAAGGTCTCGTGCCCGTTGCCCCAGTAGGAACCGGTCACCGCACCCAGAAGCGCCGAGCCTAACGTCGCCACCGCCATGACGAAGAAAGCGACCCGCTCCAGGTCAACGGTGCCCCAGTGGGCGCGCCGTTTATCCTTAACGCGGAACTCCCTGCGCCAGGGCCAGAGCGCCGCTGCCAGCAGCAGACCGGCGAAGAAGGTCAGCGAGAGGCCGAAGAGATAGAGCCCGTGGAAGACGAAATCGTGGCCGAAGTAGCCGAACCAGAGGCCGAAGAAGAAGGTGATGAGGTAGCCAAAGGTGATGGTGGCATTGATTTTCGTCTGTTCATGCTGCTTCATGGGCACGCTTGCGGTGATCAGGTAGGTCTCGATGGCGACCACGGCGATGGCGAGGGTGTGATAGAGCAAGATGATGCGCCCCTCGCGCTCGGCCTCGACAAGCCGCAATCCGAAGGTCTCCGTGACGAAGCCGGTGACGCCCCACTCGCGCATGGGGCCGGAGAGCGTACCCATAAAAGCCGTCGCCAGCGCGATGAGCGCGCTGGCTACCAGCACCAGGCCTTTGGTGGAGCGAAATAGGAAGTTGAAACGCTCAATGACGGCGTGCAAACCGTACCTCCCTGCTTACGTGTGTGATGATGGTAAGTGTACTAGCTCAGGATAGCAGGGAGATAAGGGCCCGTCATTGACTTAAGTCAAATCCAATGCGTTCCCCGCCTATCAAAGCAAAAATTGGCTGCGACGCAGAGAGTCACAACCAATCCGAAACATACAATACCTTTTCCTCTGGTGGACAGACAGTTTGACTGTTTCAGAGCCAGAAGATTACCACATCCTTGCCCATTGGACAAACGAAGCCGGGGTTGATAACATGGACAAACGGTCACAGGGAGTCTCTGAGGGGTCTTGGAAAGCCGCAGAACCGCTTCGTTTGCCCGAGGAACAGCCCAGTTGATCCCCCGTTACAAAATCCGTATAATGAATTTCAGGCGCCCACAGGACCACAGCGGCGAATCCCGTGCATATCGAGACTCGCCGCGGGTTCGTAACCCATCTACAAAACATGACGTGACTGATCACGTCTCAAGATTTAGCATCTCCATAGTACCTGCATACTCTACACTATGGAGCTCGTGCATCTCATCCAGAGCCTTCATAATATTGATAATTTCCCGCATGCGCGCCCGCGCCGAAGTGGTGAAATCTACCACAGACTGCGGATCCTGGATATCCGCCTCCTCTAGCGCATCTAACTCCAGAGCGAAGACCTGCAACACATTGTTGATGTGGTGAGTCAATGCGATGACCGTCTGACGTAAAGCGTTGAAAGCCGCCTGATCCTGCATAGACTGATTCAGACGCGCGTTTTCAACAGCGACCGTGACCCACGAAGCCAACGTGATCAGCAGATCGAGGTCCTCGCGGGTGAACGCCGCCGGGCCATTCTCGCTTCGCTTGTTGATTACCTCCAAAACACCCAGCACCCGACTCTTGGTCTTGAGGGGCACGCAGAGGATAGAACGGGTGCGGAAACCCGTGACCTTATCGATCAACGGGGAGAAGCGAGGGTCTTCTTCCACGTTGGAGATGAGGAGCGGTTGGCCGTGCTGGGCCACCCACCCTGCAATCCCCTCTCCCAGCGAGATCTTGAAGTCAGCGAAGCGCTCGGCGCTGCCTTCCAACGTCATGACAAAGGAGAGCTTTTCCGCCTCCTCATCAGACAACAGCAGAGATCCCGCCTCAACACTTAGCAGGTGATTGATCGTCGCCATCACCCGGCGTAGAACCTCCGTTTCGTCCAAGGTAGAGATCAACGTCTTGGCAATATAGTTGAGCGCCACTCGCTGATCCAGCTGTCTCTTCAGACTACGATTGGCCTTCGCCAGCGCTCGTGTCAACCGGTCTTTTTCGCGGCGCAAGCGTTCTGCTCGCAACGCCTTATCCATCGACTCCCACAAGCGACGCAACTTGAAGGGCTTCGAAAGGAAATCCTGAGCGCCTAGTCGAAAGGCACGCAAGATAGCCTCCGCCTGATCATTGGCTGTTATGACAATGACAGGCATGGAGTGTCCTGTCTCACGCAATCGCTCCAGCACCTCCAGACCACTCATATCAGGAAGTGACAGATCCAGCAAGATGATATCCGGCGCACAGGCTAAAGCGGACTGGAGACCGTGGGCACCGTCCCCCGCCTCGCTGATCTGGTAATACGGCACTGCGGTAAGCGCCTCCCGCAGGAGCTCCCGTATATGGTCATGATCCTCAATAACTAGCACCCGCTCTTGGTTCATAGCTCGTTCTGGTGACAATCTCCTCTGAGAATAGTCCGTAGTTGCCAGGTCGTCAGATCATAAACGTTGGTGTAGCTTGCCACAAGGGAACTCCTTTATCAAATAGTGTAGGGCAATACGTCTTTACTCTAACACAGAATCAGCGCTTGCCTCTCCCAATTCTAGCTCAAAACCTCCCAATGCGAGATACAAACACAACAACACTACCAGCGAGTCCAGGTACCCGACTCGCTGGCAGTGTGTTAAAGGAGAGAGACTAGTCGACGAGCTCGTAGACGAGGGCGGCCAGGACGCCACCCACCAACGGTGCGACGATGAAGAGCCACAGATCGGTGATGGCTGCGCCCCCTACAAAGAGGGCCGGCCCCAGGCTGCGCGCCGGGTTGAGCGATGCGCCGGAGTAAGGAATACCGACAATCTGCGCGGCGCCGAGGTAAAGCCCGATGGGCAGCCCGGCGAAACCGGCGGCGGCCTTCTCACAGGTCGAGCCCAAGATGATCAGTACCAGGAGAAAGGTGAGCAGCGCTTCCATCACCAGCGCGCCCAGCACGCCGAATCCGCCGACCGTGGTCTGGCCCAGCCCCAGATCGGTGCCGCCGGCTACCACGACCAGCAACACGGCTGCCAGGATGGCGCCCAGACATTGGGCGATAACGTAGCCAGGTACTTTCTTCCACTCGAATTTCTTGGCCACGGCCAACCCGACCGAGACAGCCGGATTGAAGTGCCCCCCGGAGATAGGTCCCATGCTGTAGGCAGCTGCCATCAGGGCGATGCCAAAGGCCAGAGCGATGCCAACAATCTCAACATACCCGAAGGCACCGTTGGTCGAGGCTAACATGGCATTCGCCGAGACGACGCCACCACAGCCGAGAAACGTGAGGATAAAGGTGCCCAGCACCTCCGCAACAAACGACTTCCGTTCAAACATCAAAACCTCCTTGAAAAATGAATAGATTAACGAGAAACAGATACTACAACACCGGTATAAGCATGTAGTCAGGTGCAACGCACCTTCAAATACTGAGAAATGATCTCTTCAGGCCCGCTCGGATGGGTTTTTATCGAGCATAACCAGATAATCGAAGTTGTACCCTCTACCGTAATTTCAAGACGTATAGGCTCCAACATCCCGCGGCTGAACTAAAGGGGCGCCACGGTCAGCAACGGCAAGGGCTGCTCCCACAAGATGTGCAGTACTCATAGACTAGAATGTATCCATACGTGTAATTTTCATCCACGGCCTCATCATCCGAAATCTTGGTCAGATCAGTATAGGCAAAGGGCGTTGCGAGCTTGCGGCAATGAGAGACGACGTAAAGGCTGCGTACCCGCTCATCATACTGCTCCCACAGCCCCTGATCTCGTGTTTCGGGCAGACAGTGCGAGAGCAGCTGCTGCGTCTCGCTGTCTTCGGCCTCTGGTCCCAACAGCACCTCCTCGAGAAGACCGGCATACTGGACCAGGGTCTCCCCTTCGGGGACGAAATAGATCGTGCGAGGACCGTGAGCCTCAAGCGCCATCGCTCCGGAGCGCCAGCGCGCGGTCGTTCGAAAGGTGATGAGACGCTCTGGCTCTTTCTCTCCAATCTTGGCCGCGTGAGCGAGATAGATGGGATGGTTCTGGTAGAGGATCGCTACGTTCGGACATTCGACAACTTTTGTTTTTAGACTCATTGCCGGTTCACCTTCTCATAGATGCTAAGTTTATCTGAAACGTGCCGTGCTTTGATACAACTAACGGAGATCGGAATCGGCGCATAGTATAGACTCTCGGTTCCCACCGATTCCGATCATCCAACGTTCCCCCCGGCTACCGGGCCGAGCGGGGCAAGGTCTCCAGGATGTCGTCCTCGTAATCCTCCACGTACATCCGAGCGGCGCCCAGATTGCCGTCCGCCCGCAGAATGACCTGGATGAAGAATTTGCCGTTGCCCAGCGGACGGGTCAGGAAGATGTACTTTTCCGACGTGGTGATGGTCTCCTCAAATTCACCGGCGTCCATAGCTTCCGAGGAATCGGTGGCCTGCTTCACCAGCTGGGAGAGAGACGCGGCAGCCTTCTCTTCATTGAAACCTCGCTCTAAAATCAGGTTTGCGATGGACATACCGTCCACACCGACGACGCTGGCGCCGACGAAACTATCAATGTGATCAGCCATTTCCTGCAATACTTCAGCGGTTCGAGATGCCATGTCTAATACCTCCGTTGATTTTGTTTTTATGAACTTCGCCAATGCACCTGCTGCCCAGACTTAAATATTTACCTCAATACAACCGACCCCCTTTGTTTGATCAGAATTAGGCATAGTATAAAGTAAGAGGTCGCGTCGTGAGATAAGAGAAAGTCGAAATAACGTTAGAGAAAGTTGAGAGAAGATCTACGCTTCCCCACCCACACCAACGTTTCATGACATCGTCTCCTCAATCAATTCGGCTAAGCCCTTTGGTTCAAACGGCTTGGTGACGTACTCATCCGCGCCCGCTTTGAATCCGGCCTCAATGTCTTCCGGCTCAGCCTTGGCCGACAGCATGATGATCGGGGTGTTACCGGCCTGAGGAAGATCGCGGACCTCCCGGCACATCTCCAATCCGTCCATGCCGGGCATCATAATGTCCAAGACGATGACGTCGGGGCGCTGACGCATAGTCAGATCTAGTCCGGCGTAGGCATCCAACGCTTGTAACACCTCAACGCTATCCGAGGCCGCATAAAGCTGCACCAACTCGAAAACATGCGGGTCATCATCAACAACTAGAACTTTTTTCATGGATCACACCTCTCGTCTAACAATATGCCACGCTCTCTAAGCCTCATCCTCATCCAGATACTCATGCACCGCGGATTCCACCAGTTCTGAAAGGTCTGGTTCGGCCTCCCCCTGTGCTTTGACCAAGTATTTCTCGGCTCCCAACCGGAGCGCATAGTTGATATCCGCCTCCAGACTGCGAACCGATAGGACGAGGATGGGAATCTCATCGGTACGGGGATCAGCCTTGGCCTGCCGGATGAAATCATAGCCGTTGAACTTGGGAATCATGATGTCCAACAGGACCAAATCGGGATGCTCACGACGGAGCGTCTCCAGCGCTACGACACCGTCGGTCGCTGTCAGGATTTCATACTGCTTCGAGGCCAAGGCCACCTCTACGAGCTCGATGATATTTAGATCGTCCTCGACCACCAGCACCTGCGTCGCTTCACCATCCGGTTGCGGCTGCAAAATCCGGTCCACGGCTGCGACGAGCTCCTGGGACTCAAATGGCTTGGTTATGTAATCAATAGCGCCGAGCCGATAGCCCTTGGCCCGCTCTTCGATGATTGAGACGATACAGACCGGAATGCTCGCCGTCTCAGGCCTGGACTTGAGCGCGTCGAGGACGTGAAAGCCGTCCAACTTAGGCATCAGCAGATCCAGCAGGATCACGTCGGGGCGTTCGGCCTCGGCTTTCTCTAGCGCCGCCTCACCATCCGTCGCGGTAAGAACCTCATAGCCCTCTTCTTCAAGGATAAAGCGGATAAACGTCGAGGTCGCGCGGTCATCGTCTACCACCAACACCCGAGGGTTATCAAGTCTCTCGTGCGCCACTTTACCGCCCTTTCTGACCGCAGGAAGATCACGTTGAACGTCGTCGGAGTGAGGCGTCGAGGTGCGTGCCGATTGCGCTGGCCGTGAGCGCTGATAGAGTTTCGGCGTCTGCGTCTTGGCGATGGGCAACCGGACGGTAAACTTGGTGCCCTTACCCGGCGCGCTCTCAACCGTAATCTGCCCCTCGTGTGCTTCAATGATACGTTGCACGATCGCCAGCCCCAATCCGGTTCCACCTGTATGACGGGTCTGCACGTTTTCCACCTGATAGAAAGGATCAAAGATGCGCTCCTGCTCCTCCAGCGCGATCCCTACGCCGGTATCCTCCACCGCCAACAGGATCTCGTCTCTGTCCTTCTCCGCCCACACCCGGATCTCTCCACCCTGCGGCGTGAACTTGATGGCGTTCGAGAGCAGGTTCTGCAAAACTTGCAGGATACGCTTCTCGTCGGCCCATAGCCAGGGTATCTCCTCGGGCACGTCAGTGACGAAAGAGAGCTTCTTATCCTCGGCCAGAGGACGCACCCCGTTCACGCCGTGGGCAACCAACTCCGCGACAGAGATCCGGTGGTTGGTAATTTCCAGCTTGCCCGATTCGATGCGGGTCAGATCCAGCAGGTCGTTGATGAGGGAGAGCAGCAAACCCGACTGCTCCTGGCTGATGGAGAGGAAGTGACACTGTCTCTCGTTGAGTTCCCCGGCTCGCTGGTCAAGGAGCGCGGTCAAAAAGCCTTTGATCGAGGTCAGCGGCGTTCGCAGTTCGTGGGAGACCATGGAGATGAATTCGTTCTTGGTCCGCTCAGCCGCCACGATGTCGCTGACGTCCTGGAAGATGACGATAGCGCCGCTGACCTCCTCGTCGGTATCCAAAAGCGGGGCCGCACTGTAACGCACGGGGAACCGCTTGCCCGCTGCGTCCACCAGCCACAAGCGGTCACCGACGGCTTTCTCCCGGGCGGACAGCAGATTGGGCAAGGGGTCTCCATCGTCCTCTGCATCAACCTTGATAATGTCCGCATAGTGTCGACCGATGCAATACGAGGCGGCAAAACCGGTCAGTTGCTCTGCCGCCTGATTGAACGTCCGAATGCGCAGGTCATTATCCACGGTAAAAATGCCGTAAGGCGCCAATTCCAGCACCTGGCGAAGATAACGCCGCTGGTGGATTAGCTGGCGTCGTCGCTTCAAGCGTTGACGGATGTCCCGGAACACGATAACGCCGCGGGGCGCTTCTCCGCCGCGGGGCGCTTCTCCGCCGCGGGGCGCTTCTCCGCCGCAGGGCGCTTCTCCGCCGCAGGGCGCTTCTCCGCCGCGCTGCGCTCCTGCGCTGCAACCCGCTTCTGCGTCACCACAGGCGTCCTCGCCTGACGAATACAGGCGGCTGACCGTGAAACCGATGGGGATAACGGTCTGGTCCGACAGGGTCAGTTGCGCCCGCTGCTCCGCTTTGGTGAGGCGCTCTTGCTGCACGAGCGACGCTTCCAAGACTTCAGTCACGCGTTCACCAAAGACGGCGCTGCACGGTTCGCCCAGCACCTGCTCGGGACCCCAGCCGGTGATCCGCTCCGCGGCCTCATTCCAGCTCTCGATGGTCAGATCCGCGGCGACCGTCGCGACGCCGTCCGGTATGGAGCGCAGGACGTCGCGCAGGTAGCGGCGTTGCTCCCCGATCTCCCGCTCCAATGCCACCTGCCGGGTGATGTCCGCAAAGATGGTGACGCCGCCCAGAATCTCGCCGGCGTCATTTGTAAGGACTGACGCACTGTGTCGGATAGGACGCGGTGGCGTGTTTGCCGCGGGATTGCCCAGGTAGAAGCGCTGGTTGACGAAGGACTTGCCCGTCTCGATAGCCTCTTCCAACGGATCGCTGATGTCCCGTTCCCGGGTCTGCAACGCCTCCGCGTAAGGTCGTCCCATGACGTCCCCTGCTCGCAGACCGGTGATCACCTCGGCTTGTGGATTGAACGCCTGAACATTCAAATCCTGGTCGACGACCACGATGCCAACGGGAACATTCTCCAGAATCCACTGGAGGTATTTGTGCCACTGCTCAATCTCGGTCATGGTAGGTAATCCGGAAAGAAAACTCGGTACCCCGTTCATTGAGATACTCCATAACGTAGGCAATCAGCCTCAATGAAGGGTTAGAAAAGACAGCCTCAGCGTTGGCCAAGGCTCAGAACCGGCTTTTGCCAACCCTTGTCACGTCAATATCCTCTCCACTCATAGATAAGTGGTCAAGATCAGGTCGGTGATACACTTCATCGTATCCACGATGCCCTCCCCGGTCAGCGCACAGGTCGGCTGCTGCAGGAATACCTGATCGGGATTGAGCCTCTCCTGCAGCGCCGCAAAAGGGACCGCGTCGTCGAGGTCTCGTTTGTTGTACTGGAAAACAAAAGGTAAGGCGTAGATTGTTTTGTCCATCGTGCCCAGGTTCTGCTCAAGCTCATAAAGAGTATCAGCGTTAGCGTCCTGTCGCTCCGGGGCCGAATCCGCCACGAAGATCATGCCATCGACCCCGTAAAGCGCCACCCGTCGCTTGGATGCCGCGGCAGGTGCTCCCGAAATATCGCGCAGGTGCAAAAGCAAGCGTTTACCCTGGATATCCTGTAGATAGAGTGTCGCGGTATCGCCGCCCGCTTCCGGAGGATGCAGCGCCTTCTGAGCGACGTATTGCCACATGGTCGTCTTGCCGCTTCCCGGTGGTCCATAGAGGGCGATGGTAATGACCAGCTCTTTTCTTTTCCAGTTGATGTACATACGTCTCCAATCACTTACCGACGTCAATGGGGGGACGTCTCCCATTCCAGCGGCTTCTATTCCAAGGTGACACTTTAAAACCCTGCACGGCAAGCAGTGAGCGCTACTTTGTTGAAACCTAAGAAGCAACTTGTAGAAACTGCCTCTGGGCCTCAACCAATACCTGGTTGATGATGGCTTTCAACGTCTCGGGCACCCCCACTCCCCGGATGGCGATGCTCTCGTGAGCCGGCAGCGAGTGATCTGGATTGAGATAGCGCTCCAGAATACGGGTATCGACCCGCGTGGGCAGATCCCGCTTGTTGTACTGCAGGATCAGGGGAATATCGAACCAGCGGTAGCCCAGAGAGTGCAGGTGGCGCTTCATCTCCTGCAACGAGCGGACGTTGTCTTGCAACCGCGATTTTTGCGAATCGGCCACGAAGACGACGCCATCGACGTCTTCCAGGATCAGCCGCCGAGTAGCCCGATAGAGGCTCTGGCCCGGCACGGTGTAGAGATTGAAGCGGGGTTTGAAGCCGTTGATCTCGCCCACCTCCAGCGGCAAAAAGTCAAAAAAGAGCGTCCGATCTTCCTGAGTCTTCAGCGAGACGATCTCGCTCTCCCGCGTTTTGGGCATGCGGGCGTGGATCTGTTCCAGATTGGTCGTCTTGCCGCTGAGCGGTGGGCCATAATATACAATCTTGATATCAATTTCGCGTAACTTCCAATTTAAGTGCATGATTAGTCTCCCAACATATCGCCCAGGACCTGGTTGACGTCTCTGCGGAAGTTGGCGCTCAGCTCCAAATCCCGGAGACTCTGAGCGGCCTCCTCCTCTCCCACCAGTAATTCCAAGATGTCGATGGCGCCCTGCGCCGCGTAATGCCGTACCATCCCCGCCGTGACCGCGTCGGAAAAGGCCACCGAGAGGATCAGGCTGTCGTGCAGACGGATAGCGTAGAGACCGTAGCCCTCACTCTCCTGCAGACTGCTGTCGAACATCTCCTCGTCGCCGAAGAGCTGCGCGGCCTTAGCTGAGGCGGTAAAACTGCCCGACATGAGAGCCGCCAACGTGATAGCCGTGCCCCGGTCGATGCCGCCGACGCTGGTGATCAGCCGTCCTCCGGAGGAACTCAAGACGACACAACGGGCGTGTAGATCCCCATGCAGCTTATCCAAGATCGCCGTGATCTTGTCGGCGAGTTCCGGCGAGAGTTGAAAAGGCCGCCGTCCCTGCTGAGTCTCTTGATAGACGGTGTCTTGAATGATCAGCAACAGGTCTTGAAACGAGAAGGGTCTGGTCAAGGTCACCGCGTCGGCTTGCTCGGACACAAAACGGGCGAGATCGGGATTGAGCGTCGCGCCCTCCTCCACCAGGAAGAGCGCGGGATGTCGCCAGCCAGCCCCTTCCGCGTGCACCTGCGAGAGAGAAGCGTGACTGGCGTCAATGACAATCAGAGAGACCTCCTCCGAAGATAGTACCGCAGCCGCGGCGACGGGCGTCGCCACCTGGGTGACGGCGTACCCTTCAGCAGAAAGGCTGAGATTCAGGGTGGCAGACAAAGGGGTCTCCGGCGCGATAAACAGTATGTGGTCTAACATTATCCGAAAAGATCCTCCAAAGCGTCACTAACTTCGTGGCGAAATAGATCGTTCATCGACTGCCCCACCTCTTGCTGCTGTTGCTGGGAGACACCGGTATTCTCCGCGAAGAGCTCAGCCAGGTCCGCGGCGGTGCGCGCGAGATAGAGCCGCGCCAATCCCAGGTTGGTTCGCTCGGGATCAAAGACCAGGGCCAGAATCCAGCTGGGTCCCGCTTTGATCGAATAGAGGCTGAACTCCTTGCTCTCCTGCAAACTCTGCTGGAAATGCGGTGTCTCCGTTTCCTGCGCGATCATCTCGGCAACTTCAGAAGTAGCAGAGAAACTTCCGGCGATCAAGGCCGCCAGGGAGAGCAGTCTGCTGTGAGAGAGCTCGCCCACGGAGGCCACCAGTCGCCCGCTGCGATCGGTGAGCAGAGAAAATCGAGGATTCAGCGACACGTGCAGGTTTTTCAGGTGCTCCTCGACCTGCGCCTGGAGCGTCTCCGTGATGGTCAGTTTCGGTGCGCGGGGGGCAGCCGGCGCTGGCGGTTCGAAGAGATCGTCCGTCATCCCCTCCATGCCTCCGAGAGGATCCTCAGACGCCAGCTGTTCCTGGTCAAAGGAAACCTCGTCCGCACGCTGCAGGCCTTCCAGCAATACGCCGGCCCAGTTTTCGTGAATGGTCTGTTCCGGTGCTTGCTCGCCGGTACGAATCGCGAAGTAGCCCTCGTGCCAGGTCAGAGCTTCGTAAGCGGCCTCTTTACCGGTGAGCACGTCCGTCCGTCCGTTGACCTGGCAATGAACGAGCTCACCTCTTTCGAAGAAGAGCGCGGCTCGCTGATGGTCATGCTCGATGTGCATCCCGGCCTGCAATCCTTCGTTACAGAGCAGCGTGATAAGACTAGGCAGCTCCAGCGCCCCCAATTCTCCCCGAATCCCGGCGTCGACGCGGGAATCCAGCGCTTGCCAGAGACCCTCCAAAAGATCAAAGACTTCGTCCGGCTGTTTAATCAGCGTCACGTCACGATGGCGCGTCAGCGCCTGGACGAATTCAACGGACAACGTCTCTTCTTGGGCCAGGAGCAACACCGGCGTCCCAAGCCCCATCTCCCGGCGCAAAAAGTCCAACAGATCCCGGGCGTTTTCGTCCGGCAGTTCCAACGCAAGCACGAGGAGCTCAAACGGCTCGGTCTGGAGCGCCTCCCGGGCCGACTGCCCGGTGAAGACAGTATGGAGCTCAAAGTTCTCCAACTCCAGCCATTCCTGACACCGTTCCACGAAGGTCTCTTGCCAATGTACCATCAGTATTCTTTTGGAGTTCATAAGCTACGAATCCCAGAAATCTCTATACGGGAACGTCGGTCACCCTAGAAACTAAAGGGTAACTCCCTGTCAATGAATATCGTGCGGTGTTTCAAACATCCGCCATGGAAGAATAAATAAAGACTGCGACGTAATCGGGAAACACCGATATGCAGGCTTCGGTCGGCGAAAGCCCGCATATCGGCCAGGTTCTGACAAAGTGTGCTATCGAGCTGAACGGGGCAAGGTGTCCAGCAGCTCTTCTTCGTAGTCCTCAAGGTACATCCGGGCAGCGCCCAGGTTGCCTTCGGAACGGAGAATCAGCTGGATGAAGAATTTGCCGTTGCCCACCGGGCGTGTCAGGAACATGTACTTCTGAGAGGTGGTGATGGTCTCCTCGAAATCCCCGGCGTCCATCGCCTCGGAGGAGTCGGTGGCCTGCTTGACCAACTGGGAGAGGGAGGCTGCGGCTTTTTCCTCATTGAAGCCGCGCTCGACGACGAGGTTGGCGATGGACATGCCATCGGTCCCCACCACGCTTGCCCCCACGAAACCGTCGATGTTCTCTGAAAGTTCTTGCAATACTTCACTGGTCTTCTTGCGATCTGCCATTTCTAATCTCCTTATGAGTTTGTGATGTGTAAATGATATTATGATTGGCTAACAATCCGTGTTCTCGGCGTTACGCCTCTTCCCGTTGCATTTCATAGGCGGTCAGATACATGCGCGCTGCCCCCAGATTGCCGTCGGCCGTGAGTATAAGTTGCAAGCACAGCGTTTCTTCCTCAAAACAGCGGATAATAAAGCGATACTTCTCCGTCAGGGTGATGATCTCCTTGAGCCGACCGGCTTCCACCGCGTCGAGCGCCCGATTGACGACCTCCGTCAACCGGAAGAGGGCTTTCGGTGCGTGCTGGGCGTCAAAGGCCTCGATGCCGGACGATTCGGCGGAAAAGGTACTCCCGTCCAGGTCGGTGGTGTAGGCGGCGACGAACCCCGGCACGCGATCTGCCAACTCCTTGAGGATATCGCTTGCCTCGCTGCCGATCCGAGGGTCGGTGGAACGCTCGCTTTCCTCGTCAATGCGCTGCATGGCTTGCATCAGCACAGCGGTCCAGGGACGCTGGATACTCTCGGTGGGCGCCGGGACTTCTTTCTCGATGTGAAAACGACCCTTGTTCCACTTGAGCAGCTGATAGAGCGCTTCTTCCCCCATCTCCTGCCCGCACGTCGCGTGGACAATCTGACCGTTGGCCAGGTAAAGCCGTCCCTCGTCGCCGTCGTTTTCCACGGAAACCCGGGACACTTCTTTGTTGCGGCAGATGAACTGGATGATATCGACCAAGCTCATGTCTTTCAGATTGCCTGCAATTGCCATAATTATCGCCTATTTCCTACCTGGGCTATGTCCTCTCTGTTGCCAACCACTTCATTACTCACGACCACTCTCAGTATAACGGTAAGAAACATGTATGAGATTAGAGAAAGTCGAGGGAACGTTGGAAAGAATTAGTAGGCCGACGATTTCCTACACACCGGCCCACATGTAGCCCTTACCGCGCACGTTGAGGACGAACTCAGGCGAGGAAGGGTCTTGCTCGACTTTCTGGCGCAGAAGATAGACCTGCCAGCGGACTAGGTCGCGCGCCTCGAAGAGGTTGCACTCGAACCCGCGCGTCTCTTTCACAATGGTCTGGGGATCCATGACCTTAGGCGCGTTCTCCACCAGGCAGAGCAGGAGATCGTACTCGCCTGCCGTGAGATCCAGCGTCTCTCCGCGCATCTCGGCCTGGCGGCGATAGAGATCGATCCGCAGCGGTCCTGCTTGGAGGAAACGATCGGGATCCTCCGGCGCCTTTCGCCCCACCTCGAGATCGGAGGACTCCAGCATCTTTGCCGGCACGATCTCCTCCAGATGCTCCAGGCCGGTCTCGAAGAGGCGCTTGGCCTTCACCAGCATGGCGCTTCGCTGCTGCTCAATGCGGGCGTGGCGCAGACCGTCCTCAACGCTCTCCAGGAGTTCCTCCCGGGCGGCGGGCTTGCGTAAATAATTCGTGGCGCCCTGCTGCAAGGCAAAGATCGCGTTATCAAGAGAGGCGTAGCCGGTGAGCATAATCACCACCAGCTCCGGGTACGCCTCTCGAACCTGCTCAAGAACCTCCAGGCCACTCATCTTGGGCAGATGAATGTCCAGGAGCATCAAATCGTAGGGCTCTTCCTTCAGCACGAGAAGCGCATCCTCGCCGGTGCCCACGGCTTTGACAACGTATTTTTCATCGAGCAGATGGGCCAGGGACTTCCGAAGATTGGATTCGTCGTCGACGATAAGGATACGTGCGCGTGTCTTGGTCTCAAGCTGCTTCATAGTCAATGTCACATTCAAAAACCATAAAGTGGGAACCTCTGATGGATAAACTCTTCAAGCGAGCAACGCCTGGATCTCGCGGATAGTGTTGTTGGTCAAGCGGCGGTAAGCGTGTCCTTTAGGAACCAACAGGGCGAGGATCAACCGCCGCTCCCCGCAGGTAAAGTAACGACTCACCAGGCGGGTCTGAGTCTCAGTGCGCAACATGACTTCGTCCAAGGGGTCCATGCCCAACTCTTCCTTAGCTTCCCGGCTTACGCGCTGCAACAGGGCAGCCATCGCCGCGGTGATGGTGCTGTCCTGCTCCGAGAAGACGCTAGCCAGAGGTAATCCCTCGGTCGACGTGAGCACGACCACCCGGAAGCCCCCGGCATCGCGCAATTTTTCAAGGACGTCCTGTAAAGTCGCTAAAGCAGGCAACGAGCTATTCACTTGCATAACCAAATATCTCCTACGCTAAGAATCGCTGATCAGTGAGTACCAACAACAGTTAGAATTCCTCAAAGGCTTCATCAAACGCCTCGGAGAGCGCTGTATCAAAGTCCGTGTCGTCGCCCCCGTCGTTCCATTGGTCGAAGAAGGTATCCGAGGTATCGACCCACTCCTCGAACGCTCCCACCAAACTCTCGAGCTCAGAGACCGCCCGCTGAGTGAACAGGCGCACCAGCCCAACAGGTACATCCTCGCTGAAGACAACGATAAGGACGAAACTCTCCAACACACTGCAGAGATAGACACGCTTGTGACCGCTCTCGTGGAGAAAGGTTCCGCTCGGTTCGGAATCGCCGATCTGCCGCCCCAACTCTTTCATGGCAGTCAGTTGCCCCGCGCCCAGCGCGGCGACGATGGAGGGATCGATAGCCGCGTCCTGGCCCTGCGCCGTGATCAGCTGACCGCTGATATCCGCCAACAATACCACGTCAGCCTGCGTCTTACGCCCGAGGATTCCGACGATATCTTCAAAAGCCTGGGATGTGTCAGCGGGCAAATCTAAAGATGACATAGCTTGATCCTCTTCCTCTGTGAAATGCTGTCGATTGCAATTCCTCGTCAGAGCTTCTGCTGGGCCTTGCGCACTACCAAACCGATGGTCGCCTTGAGCGTAGGGATAACGCCCCGGCCCTCGATAGCGACCGCCTCAAACGTCGGGGCGCCGTTGACCGAAAGATAGCGGTCCAGGAGAGCGACCGGGGCGATTTTTGGTAAATCCCGTTTGTTGTATTGGACGACACAGGGAATCGCGCGTGGATCCATCCCCAGTTCCTGCATCTGACGGTGCATCACCTTATAGGACCGCAGGTTATCGGAAAGACGGTGTACCTGTGAATCCGCTACAAAGACGACGCCGTCGGCGCCCTGCAGCGCAAGTTTGCGCGTTGACGCGTAGCAAACCTGGCCCGGCACCGTATAGAGATTGAACTTGGGGCGCAATCCCTTAATCCGTCCCAGCTCCACCTGCAGAAAATCAAAGAAAATGGTGCGGTCCTCCCGCGTCTTGAGCGACACCAACTTCCCCCTGGTTTCCGGATTGATCTTACTGTGAATAAACTGCAGGTTCGTTGTCTTGCCGCTCATACCGGGACCGTAGTAGACGATCTTTAGATTGATCTCTTTTTCTTTCCAATTTACAAACATCGGTCTTTTCCTTATAGCTGGTAGAAGCCCCTCAATCGTCCAATAAATTTGAGGGAATAAGCCCTTGTTCTATGGCTTCCTGCAGGGAGAAGAGCTTGTGGTCGTCACCGTCCTCCTCATCCGCAGGTGTGGGCGCAGCGCCGGACGGAGGCTCGGGTGGCGCTTTTTCGACAGGGGCAGCCGGCGGCGGCGGCGCCGGCGCGGGCGCTTCGATCTCCGGTTCCTCTACCAGGGCGTCATCGAAGAGGTGCTCGTCCTCAAAGAAAGCGTCGAACTCATTCAGTAGCGAATCGCCAAAGTCAGCGTCCAGCGTCTGTTCAGTACGGGACATGTCCATACTCGCTACGAGTTCAGAGAGATCCTCGATGGCGCGACGCGTATAGAGCCAGACCATGCCCACACGGCTCTTCTGCACGCTGCGATCGTAAACCAACGCGATGATCAAGCTCTCGTCGACGTTGGCGGAGTAGATGTCGTACGCTGATCCCTCGTGGAAATTGAGGTTGACGGACTTACCGGAACCGAACTGCCGCGCCAGTTCGGCACTGGTGGCAAAGCCTCCGGCCAGGAGCGTTAAGAGCAATGTATCATCGATACCCTCCGTATTCCCCACCGCCGTCAACCGCTGGCCCTGCATGTCGGAGAGGAAGATGCACTGCGCGTTGATATCGTAGCGCAAAGTCTCGAGACGTTCCACGATGGCCTCAAAGGTCTCATCTGAAAAGGCGACCATTCCAGGCGCGCTGAGCGCCCCCTCAGAAAGCGCCCCTTGCACGACTTCAGTAAAATCCTGGACGCTGAAAGGCTTGGCCAGATAACGATAGACATCGAGCGCCTGGGCCTTGTCCTTGATCTCTTGATCACCGTAGGCGGTGATCAACACCACGCGCGTGTCCGGACTGGAATCACGCACCCAACGGATGAGATCCAGCCCGCTGATCCCCGGCATCCGCAGATCGGTGATCAGCAGGTCAATGGGCACGTCTCGAAGTATCTCTAACGCCTCTTCCCCTGAACGGGCAGTCTGCACCTGATAAGATTCATTCATCAAGGTGAGAGAACGGGAGAGAAAGAACCCTACTTTCTCCTCGTCGTCAACGACCAAGATTCGCTTCTCATCCTGAGGCATGAAAAATCCTTCTTCCACGCTAGTGAATACTTGCAAAATCTAACGTTAGTCTAACATAGGGAGTAGGGGAAAATTCTCCCGATTTGAGCTCAGAAATCGTTTTTTTCTCCCAATTGGGAGAGAGGCCTAAAAGAGTCAAAGGGGACATCCGCCTATACAACTTTATTCCGCGTCGAGAGATTTTTCTTTCTCGGCGCGGAATACAAGTCGTGGCTCTGCTGAAAAAACCTTTTCAGCAGAAATAAGGGCACTATATGTAGTGCTTGGATTTCATTCAACCACTACATATATCCCATATTTTTCTTTGGCTGCACTTCTTTCAGTGCAGCCAAGTCGTTTTTCTAGGAATCTCAAGGCGTTCTTCGAGGAGAATGAGGAAACCCGCAAAAGGCGGAATATCATTTATGGGAGGACCTGAATAGCGCTTAATCCATAATCGGCTGCAAAAGGCAGGGGGCAGCCCATCGCCAGGCTAAAAAACGCTCAGTCGGTCGGACGCGGATCCGTGGGGAGACAGTATCCTCGCCCCCGCACCGTACAGACGTAGCGGGGGGCGCTAGGATCCGGCTCGATCTTCTGACGTAAGCGGTAGATGTGCGAGTGCAGAAAACTCTGGGCCTCGCGCTCGTCCAGCTCGTAGCCGC
>CAZCPK010000010.1:0-23421 GCA_964500755.1 uncultured Anaerolineales bacterium | reverse complement strand
TCCAGGTCGAGTTCTCAGGCCCGGTCGTCGACGCGGAGTTGAACACGGTCTTCGGCCCGACGCTGGGCATCGATAATAGTTCGTCGTACACCTGGCAGGTCTCTCAGCTGGGTACTTTCGCCGACGCGCGGCGCGTCGTGCTCGACAGCGCCACCGCTCCCGCCGCGCTGCGACAGGAGCTGGCGGACGAGGTCACGGCGTTGCTGAACGCGGGGCATCTGGCCCCGTGGGTCTTCTCCGACAGCGTGCCCAGCCGGGACATTCGCGGCGATATCTACTGGCACACGCCGGGCGCGGTCCTCTACCAGCTGGTGGAGGTTGGTGAGGTGTTGGAAGGCAGCCAGCGCAGCCAGCTGCAGAGTTATCTGCAGTCAGAGCAGCAGACCTATCCGGCCGAAACCGTCGCCAATCTGCCGTTGGAGGAAGGCACGCAGCGTGAGCCCTTTGCTATCTCCAGCAGCAGGACGTTCGATAGTTGGAGGCAACGTCGCCCCGAGCTCTTCCTGGACGACGTGCCGCTCTTTAACTTCTACGGTCTCTCACGCTACTACGACTTTCTCTCCGAGTCACCCACGGCGACGAGCTGGCAGGCCGCCGTCGACACGCTGGATCGGGACATGCAGGAACAGGATTGGGCGACCTTCTACTGGTTCGCCGGTTATGACGAGCAGCGCATCGCCGTCGTCAACGCCAACCGCCATCTGGCGGGCCTGCTCGGCCTGATTCGCGTGGCGAGCAGCGCCGGCGAGACGGAGGTCGAGGCGCTGGCCCGCTGTCTCTTCGCCAAGGCGATGGCGCTGCGCGTGGGCATGGCTCGTTATCCGCGCTACCTCTACAGCGCGAACCTCACCGATCTTCCGACGGACCCGGCGTGGCAGGTCCGTTATACCGCGGGCAACTGGTGGGGCTTCATCTTCAATTATGATTGGACCGGCCCCTACGATGACGTGCGTCAGGTCGTCACGTTGGATCAACACGGTCTGATGCTGCAGGATCACTCCGGCTTTGGCCCCTGCGACACCGGGCTCTGCTCGCCCTACCTCGTCGCCTACCGGGACATGACGCCGGAGATCGGGCGGCTGCTCAACTTCTACGTGGCTCAGGACGTGGAGAGCTACCTCGACAAGACCAAAGCCATCTTTCCCCACTGGTACTTGGCCTTCCAGGAGGGGATGCTGGGCTTCGAGCACAACGTGAGCCACCCGGTGGATCCTTACCAGCTCTTCCTGGCAGAAGCGTGGCTGAAGACGTCCGGCCCAGGGACCCTCGCCGGTTACATCGACGTGCCGTGGTTGCAGGCGGGGGATATCTTCTACATGCACAAGCTGGCGGAGACAATCCGCGCTTACCGGGGCACCGAATGGACCGACGCTCTGGCGCTCTACGGGACCCCGGGCGTCTCGTCCATCACGCTCAACTGGTCGGTTTTCAGCAGCGTGCCCGCAGATACAACCTGGCGTATCACCTACGCAGGGCCGACCGGAGATCAACCCAGTCCCATCGACGGGCTATCGAGCAGTCTACGCCAATACACGCTGACCGGGTTGACCAACTTCGTGCCGTACACGGTGACGTTGTCCGCTGTACAGGACGGCAGCGCGTTCCTTACGTCCAACGTCATCACGACCGTGCCCCGGGGTACGCTCTACCTGCCGCTGGTTCTGAAGGGTGCCGGTTCGTGAGGCGCTGCGGCGCATACGATGACCGAGAAGATCGCGAGACGTGCGTTACTCAAGATAGTAGCCGGCGCGCTGGAGTTTGGCAAAGTGATCCTCCCGGGATCAGAGGAGAATCGAAAGCAGCTCTTGATCCCCAGGCTTATACCCTATGAGGAGTGACGATGATCAAGCGTCTACTGCATCTCAACGGCCTGGCTATCCTGGCCGTCGTCCTCAACCACGCGGTCCAATGGGGATACATGGCGATGTTCTGGTGGACAGATCGCTATCGTCCGGTCGCTGTTCCCAACTACGATCAGCTCTACTCCATTCCCTATTACGCCCTGGTCGTCCTGGAAAAATTGACCAACTTCGCGGTCCCCAGTTTTCTCTTTATCTCGGGGGTTTTCATCGCGTACACGGCCCGGCGGACGTCGAGTCGCTCTGGGGAGGGCGTCGCTTTGAGAAAACGCCTGACGAACCTGCTGGTGCCGTATCTGCTCTGGTCCGGCATGATCTTCTTTGGTCAGGCGTTGCAGGGAGAAGTCCATCCGCCGCTGACCTACGTGGAAAGGGTGGTGTTAGGAAAGGTGGTGGGACCATATTTCTACGTACCCCTGCTCTGCCAATTTTTTCTACTCGCGCCGCTGATCGTTAAACCGGCGCGAGAGAAGTGGCGAGCTTTGTTGTTGATCACTGCCGGAATTCAATTGGCGCTGGTCGGGCTCACCTACGTTGGCTTCGTCGGGGAGCTGCTGGGTGTGTCCGATCTGGCAGGATTTCGCAAGCAGATCCCCACCGCGTTTTTTGGCCGATTCGTCTTCTTCTTTAGTCTCGGCGTCGTCTGTGGATTCCGCCCGGGTCGGGTGCAGACCTGGGTAGCGGAACACCGGCGAGTCCTCATCCTCCTGATGTTTATCTCCGCCGGGGTGGCAATCGTCGAATCACAGCTGGCCTATCGCTTTGCAAAGATGGATATGGGGAGTCAAGTGACAAGCATTCCCTCCACACTCTACGCCCTCACGATAATGTTTCTCCTGCTCTCCTCCAACGGCTGCGGGCCCCAAACAGACAGACGACTGGCAGAGATTGGCAAGCGTTCTTACGGTATCTATCTCTTGCATCCCGTGATTCTGGAGATTGTCGCCCGGACCCTGCAGAAATTCCTGCCCGGCGTCCTGGCGCATCCGTGGCTCTTTCTCCCGCTCTTGATCATACCCGGGCTGGGCTTGCCGTTGATCTTTATGAATTTGATCACGCGCACGCCCCTGCGCAAACATTATCGGTATCTGTTTGGCTAGATGAAGGGGACAAGATGAGCGATATATCCAACAACCACAGCGCCGCGCAGAAGCGGTTTCTCCGGTTATTATTGATCTTGATCGGCGACTTGCTGCTGATGACGGCCGGCTGGACCTTCCCGGTCCGGGGACAGACGCAGGGCTTCTGGTCAACGCCGACGGGGATCTATCACACGGAGGGAAACCTGGCCTCGACGTCCATGGATCTGATCGCCGGCCCGGACGGCACGTTGCACCTCTTCTTTCCCCACCAACCCAAGGTAAACGCTCGCGGGGCGATTGACTACGTGTATTGGGACGGCACGACGTGGTCGGCGCCGGTCTCCGTCCTGCTGGATCCCCTGGAAGGGACGCCGGCTGCGGTGCGGGCCGCGCTGGATGCAGAACACCGGCTGCACCTGATCTGGTTGGGCGCGAACGGCACGCTGCAATATGCATCGGCGCCGTTGACGGACGCCGGCTCGGCCCACGGCTGGACGACGCCGCGCGTGCTATCGCGGGCGACCGGCGAGCCCGACATTATCGCCGATGCGGAAGGCGCCCTCTACATCGGATACATCGCCTGGCCCAGCTCTGGTCTGGTGACGTTGCAGCGTTCCACCAACGCGGGGCGAGGCTGGTCGACGCCGGTGATGATCGCCGCTCCCACTGCTCCCGAAGTCGTTCCCAACGACGTCCGCCTGGCCCGCAGCGCCGATGGTACGCTCCACGCAACCTGGACGGAGTACGCGTTGCCCGACGGTTGGCCCCCCAGGGCCAGCTTCTACACCCGCTCCACCGATAACGGCGACACGTGGAGGGATCTGCGTCAGATTGCGGGACAGGCGCACGGCGAGGTCGGTGTAGGAACGATGGGCGCGGAGGTACATCTGGTCTGGCGGAGTACCATCGGCGGCGCGGGAACGTTTCACCAGTATTCCATCGATCACGGCACCACCTGGCACGCCCCCCGGCGCGCCGCCGACGGGGGCGGCTTCTCCGGACTACCGGGCTTGGTCAGCGACGCCGGCGGGGATCTGCACGCCACCATCGGCTCCGCCTTCGTTATGCGCTGGTCTGACGGCGCCGCCACGCCCTGGATCGACGTGGCTGGACGGCGCCTGCGCACCGGCAGGAATCAACCGGCCTATTGGACCCACCCGGAGCGCGCCGTGATCGCCGTCACGCAGGGCAATTGGCTCCACGTCGTCTTCGAGACCGGATTCCGGGACCTGTGGCATACGTCCCGCCGGCTGGACGTTCTCCCGGAACCCACCGTTGCGCTGTACACCGCGGAAAACCGTAACGACGTCGATGACCTCAGCGTTACGCGAACGCTCGAAGGTCCGGCGATTGGCAAGGAGGGTGCAGCAACGCCGCCACCGTTCCCCACCACAGTCTCGTCCCCAACGACGCACTCCCACTTTGGGCTTCTGCTGAGTCTAAGCGCTGCCGGCGTGGTGACCCTCATCGGACTCCTTGCCCGTCGAAGAAGCAGGTAGGACACATCCCCTCTACCCCGGTTGCCCACGCTGAAATGACCGTAGACACGCAGGTTCCACCCAGGCAAGTCTCCCACACCCCATCGCGCCACATCCGCGTCCTCTAATAATTTCTAAGCATTTATACTAGAGTTATAACCGGAAGCCCGCTGGCTCCGTGGCATAATAACGGTGGAAAACAATGCGTCGCGCGAGACGCGTACAGCCACGAGGAGCCATCGTTATGCAGACAAGTGAGGGGAGCCGGGTTGTTCACATCCGTCCCACGTCCGGCTGGGCCGCCCTGAACATTCGCCGCCTCTGGGAGTACCGGGAGTTACTGGGCTTTCTGATATGGCGGGATCTCAAGGTGCGCTACAAGCAGACGCTCCTGGGCGCTCTCTGGGTGGTCCTGCAGCCTGTGGTAAGCCTTGCTATCTACAGTCTGCTCTTCGGGCGGCTGCTCAACGTCCCCACGGCGGGCGTCCCGTACCCTATCTTCGCGTACGTAGCGCTGCTCCCCTGGACCTACTTCGCCAACGCGCTGACCCGCGCGTCGACCAGCCTGGTGAGCAGCGCGCACATTATCACCAAGATCTATTTTCCCCGGCTGATTATCCCGCTCTCCGGCGTCCTGGCCGGCCTGGTCGATTTTGGCATCGCCGTCTTCCTGCTGTTGGGGTTGATGTTCCACTACGGCCGCTGGCCCGGCACACGGATTCTCTGGTTTCCGCTCTTTCTGCTGCTGGCCATCCTGACGGCGCTGGGCTTCGGCCTCTGGCTGGCGGCGCTCAACGTGCGCTACCGCGACGTCAACTACATCACGCCCTTCCTGGTGCAGGTGTGGATGTACGCGACGCCGGTGATCTACGGCACGGACCTGATCCCGCAGCGCTACCGCGCCCTGCTGTGGCTCAATCCCATGACCGGCGTGGTGGAAGGGTTCCGCTGGTCACTGCTGGGCGCCCGTACGCTCGAGTACCCTCTCTTCGGCCCACTCTTCTTCGCAAGCGTCGCCATCACGTTGCTCGTGTTACTTGGCGGATTGGCCTTCTTCCGGCAGACCGAGAGGACGTTCGCCGACGTCATTTAGACAGGCACCAGCCGGCTTTACTTAAAAAGGCAAGCTAACCGCAGAGCACACAGAGAGCACAGAGGTTAAAAGCGCTTATATCTCCCCCTCGGCATTCGTTGCGCTCTCTACGATACATAGGTTCTTTCACCGCAGACAGCATCTGAACAATCGGGAGTCTTTCTTATGGACAGCATGGCGATACGGATCAACCACTTGAGCAAGCAGTACCGCATCGGACGCACGCAGGTACGGCACGATACCCTACGGGATGCGTTCACGGACGGCGTACGGCGCCTATGGCGTCAGAACCGTGCAGAAGACGAAGCGCAGACGCACATCTGGGCCCTGAACGATCTCTCGCTGACCGTCCCCCGCGGGCAGATCGTCGGCGTGATCGGCCGCAACGGCGCCGGCAAGAGCACGCTGCTGAAGATACTCTCGCGGGTCACGGAGCCGACTCAAGGCGAGGCCCAGATCTACGGGCGCGTCGGTTCGCTCTTGGAGGTCGGCACGGGTTTCCATCCAGAGCTTACCGGGCGCGAGAACATCTACCTGAACGGCGCGTTGCTTGGTATGACGCGCGTGGAGATCGAGCGCAAGTTCGCCGCCATCGTCTCGTTCTCCGAGATCGCCAAATTTCTCGACACCCCGGTTAAGCGCTACTCCAGCGGCATGTACGTGCGGTTGGCCTTCGCCGTCGCCGCGCACCTGGAGCCCGAGATCCTGCTGGTCGATGAGGTCTTAGCCGTGGGGGACGTGGCGTTCCAGAAGAAGTGCCTGGGCAAGATGAGCGACGTCAGTCGCGCCGGGCGAACGGTGCTCTTCGTCAGCCACAACATGACCGCCATCCAGAACCTCTGCTCGCGGGCGATTCTGCTCCAGAAAGGACATCTGACGCTGGACGGCCCCGTCGACGAGGTCGTCACGGCCTATCTCGCCGAGCTGGAGGCCGGCGCCGAAGACGCCTTTGCCGAAGGTGAGGGACGCGCAGGCACGGGCCGCGTCCGTCTGACCGGCGCCCGGGTGCTCAACGAGCGTGGACGGCCGACGAGCCATCTGGTCGCCGGCACCCCGGTGACCTTCGAATTCGATTACGTCAATCCCGGCGGCGTCCAGTATGCCAACGTCACCTTTACCATCTACAATCATCTGGGCGTGCCCGTCACCAACTGCGACATGGCGCTCACCGACTTCGTCGTCCGGGGGCTGGGCGCTGCGGGGACGTTCGCCTGCCGGATGCCAAACCTGCCGTTGCCGGTCGGTCGGTACCGAATCGCCGTCGCCGTCCAGGTCAACGGGCGAAACGCCGACCTCGTCCCCAACGGGCTCGTCTTCCACGTGCAGAGCTCGAAATTCTACGGCGGCGGCGCTACAGCCAACGTCAAATATTGCAGTTGCCTGGTACCGCACTACTGGCAGCACCGCGCGACCCAACCACCGGTTGTGGTGGCGCCCGATTCACTTGAAGGAGAGGGACAACGTGCGCGTGCATAACATCCAAATCCGAAGTTCGCCCGACGAAGACGACGCGGTACGACTCCAGGCTGACGTCACGTACGTTGATGGCGCCGAAGGCGAACGCTACTGGTTTGAGGTGCCGGCTAGCTACGGCGCCGATTTGAGCCACTCCGGGAACCCGTGGCTGCTGGCGCTGCTGCCCCTGGCGATGTTGACGGGGGAGCCCCTGGAGATCGAGGCGCCGGTCGACGCTGTGCTGTTGAGCAATGTCCTGGAAAGCGCCAACATCTGGAAACACTGGAAACCGCAGGTACACAGCGTGACCGTCGAGGCCCCGCGTGCCGGCGAACGCGGCGCCTGTTCCGCGCAGCGGGTGGCCACCTTCTTTTCCTGCGGTGTGGATTCCTACTACTCACTTTTGACCCACAACATCTGGGGAGACCCTTATTTCGTCGACGACCTCATCTACGTCTGGGGATTCGACGTCCCCCTGACCAACGGGATGGCCTTTCAGCAGCGGAAGGCGCGGATCGCGGGCGTCGCCCAAAACGTGGACAAGACGCTGATTCCCGTCAAGACCAATCTACGGGAGACGCGCGTGGAGCGAGCCTCAGGCAACAGCTTCGGGCCCTTCTATCACGGCTACGCCCTGGGCGCCATCGGACTGAGTCTGGAGAATCGTTATCGTTACATCCTGGTACCGTCCAACGGTGCGGGCCCCAAAGAGAACCCCTGGGGCACGCATCCACTTACCGTTCCTCTTCTCTCTACCGAAGTCATCCGGTTTATCTATGACACCCCCTCTGCTACCCGGTTGCAGAAGCTGGAGACCCTGGCTGCTTGCGAAACTGCCTGGGAGACGCTGTCTGTCTGCTTCAAAACCCAGGGAAACGGAAATTGCGGAACATGTGAAAAGTGTCGCCGGACGCAACTGGGGCTCGAGATTCTGGGCGTTCGCGAGCGGTTTGTTACCTTCAAGTCCGAGGACTTCTCTCTGGACGACGTCCCCAATCTCGTTATGTTTAGCCAGGCGGGCGACCGCGAGAAGTATTACCGCGAGATGCACACGGTAGCGCGAGCGCGCGGCAGCCAAGAGATCGCGGCAGCCATCGCAACGGGGTTTCGACGCACCCGGCAGTACCTCTTCTGGCAGCCGATTCGCGACCGGCTCTGGGAACTCCCGGTGGTCTGGCGTCTGGGACGGCTGCTAGATCAGCTGGTGATCGACCGGATGATACGCTGACGGATCCGCGAAGGAGACGTACCTATGCAACCTAAACGCGATATTGTGCTCAATCCATACGCAAGACTCCTGAAGGGGTTCCGCACCGTACGGCCACGTGCACGCCGTGACTTCTCCGCGCTGGTGCTGCCGCCCAGTGTACCCGGTAGCCTGGGGGACGAAGCCATGGTCGTGGCGACGTTGGAGGCGCTGGCAGAGGCAGGGATCACCCGCATTGGGCTCGTGGACTATGCTTCTGGGTTGACGTGGGAGAACGTGGCGCGGTCCTACGCGCCGCTTGATTTCTCCGATTACTTCGAGGACGGCTCCTGGCGGTCCGAGGCGCGCTTTCTCCAACAGGTCGGCCGCTACCGCCGTTTTCTCTGCATCGGCGCCGACGTAATGGACGGCTATTACTCGGACTATCGAACGCTCCAGCGCCTGCGGCTCGTGGCCCAGGCCGCCAAGAGCGGCGCCCAGACGACGGTCCTGGGTTTTAGCTTCAACGAACAGCCGACGCAGGCCACGGTCGACGCGCTGCGGAACCTGCCGGGCAGCGTGCGCCTCTGCGCGCGGGATCCGGTGTCGCAACGACGGTTGCTCATGCATCTGCAGCGTCCCGTGGCTTTGGTTGCCGACCTGGCGTTTCTGCTTCCCCCAAACGAAGACTCGGAAAAGGTAGCCGAGGTCACCCGCTGGATCGCCGGGGAAAAGGATGCGGGTCGGGTGGTGTTGGGCGTCAACGCCAACTATCTACATCTGCGGGCCTTGAACTCCGAGAACCCGACACGTCTCGTCACCGCATACATTCGGATGTTGAGCGACCTGCACGCCTTGCGGCCACATCTTAGCTTCGTCCTTTTGCCGCACGACGCGCGAGGCGAGCACTGCGACGTCTTCCTGGCCGAAGCTATCCGCGCCGGGCTACCGAAAGCGCTCCAGCCCCACACGCTCAACATCCCCACGCCGTGTACGGCTGCAGAGATCAAGGCGCTCTGCGGCGCGTTGGATCTGGTCTTGAGCGCCCGCATGCACGTGGCGATCGCCTGTTTGGGACAGGGAACGCCGGTCGCGTGTATCACCTACCAGGGAAAGTTCAAGGGCCTTTTCGAACATTTTGGACTGGATCAATTGACCATTTCGCCCCAAATGGCGTTTCAAAATGGCAGCATGTCACAATTTCTTCTGCCCATCCTCGAACGTCGTGAGGTGCTGCGGACGCAGATTACGGCCCGGCTGCCGCACGTGCAGGCGTTAGCCCGTCGAAATTTTCTGTGGTGAGCTGTAGAAGGGCCGGAGGTGAGGTGTAAGATGAGAAATCGCGTTGCATTCTTTCCAGAATACCGACAGATGGTGGATAATCCCTACTGGGCGATCTTAAAAGAAGGGTTGGAGATGCACGGGCTGGTCGTTGATGAGCGTAACACGGGCATCTTTGGACGACGCTGGCTCTGGAAAAACCGCCAGGACGTCCGTGTCCTGCACTTTCACTATGTCCAGCAGTTCTATGCCTACGAGGGAACCCGCGCGCGCCTGCGTTGGGTGGGGCGCTTCGCCAGCAATCTGAAGTTGGCCAACCTGTTGGGGTACCACACCGCGTTCACGCTGCACAATTTGCAGCCGACCTATCCGCTGTGGCCCACCTGGGTCGACCGCCTGGGACAGCTGGCGGCGGTGCGGCTGACAAATGCCGTTATCGTCCACGATGCGTCGGCCAGAGAGACCGTCCACCGGAGTTTCAAGCGTCGGCGGGGCCTTTACGTCATCCCGCATCCACACTATATAGACGTCTACCCCAACACCGTCACGCAAGCGGAGGCGCGCCGGCGGCTGGGCTTGAACGCAGAGCAGAAGGTCTTCGCCTTCGTCGGCGGCATCCGGCCCAACAAGGGCGTCAACCGCCTGGTCTCCGCCTTCAAACGTCTGCGAGCGCCCAACCTGCGGTTGGTCATCGCGGGCAAACCATGGCCGCCCCCGGAATACGTTGAAAATTTACGGGACACCGTCGCCGAGGACGGACGCATCCAGCTACACCTGGGGTTTATCCCCACGGAGGATATGCAAATTTATCTCAACGCGGCCGATGTCATTGTGTTGCCCTTCCGCTCCATCTTTACCTCCGGCTCGACCATCCTCGCGATGTCGTTCAAACGACCGGTCGTCGTCCCGGCGTTGGGCTGCTTGCCCAGCCTGGTCACGGCGGACGTGGGCATCTGTTACAGACCACCCGACGAGCCGGACGCGCTGGAAGCCGCGCTCAAGCAGTGTCTCAAACTCGACCTCACTGCCATGGGCGAGCGGGCTTATCAGTCTGTCGTCGGGAATGGCGCCCGGACCGTCGGCGCGCTGACCGAGAAGGCTTATCGTCTGCGAAAAAATGGGACCGCCCCATGACCAACGTCATTCTCTACATCAATAGCGTGCCCTACCTGGGCGGCGCGGAGATCAGCCTCTTGACCCTGGCTGCCAACCTGGACCCGGCACTCTATGTACCGCACCTGATTACCACGGCGGACGGACCGCTGGCCCAACGCGCCAAAGCGCTGGACATCCCGGTGTCTTTGCAGACCTTTCCCTGGCTGAGCCGGCGACGTCCCTGGATCTACGCGGGCAGCATCTGGCAATTGGTCCACACGCTTCGCCGCCACGACGTACGGCTCATCCACACCAACTGTCCCCGCTGCCTGCCACACGTCCGCGCCGCCGGCCGGCTGACCGGCGTCCCTTACGTCTCCCACGTGCGGGATCTCCGCGCCGCCTGGTTTGAGCAAGGCCGGCTGGCGGCCTTGAACCACGCCCAAAGGGTGATCGCCAACTCCCAGTATATCGCCACATGCTTCGCTGACGCCGACGTTGACGCCGAGAAGATCGAGGTGATCTACAATCCTATCGACGTGGCCGACTTCGCGGACGGCGCCGGACGACGCGAGACGATGCGCCGGACCCTGGGGATCCCGCCGGACGCCTTTCTCATCGGCATGGTCGGCCAGATTCAGGAAAGCAAGGGACATATTCTCCTGGTTGAAAGCGCACCCACCGTATTGGCGACCGCGTCCAACGTCCACTTCGTTGTGGTGGGAGCTGCGTCTACGCCGGAAGCCCGGGCCTACGAGCGCGAGGTGCAGGCGAAAATCACAGGCGCCGGGCTGGAGCGACGGTTTCATTTTACCGGCTTCCGGGACGACGTCCCCGCAATCATGCACGCGCTGGACGTGCTGGTCCTCGCGTCGCACGCCGAAGCCTTCGGGCGGGTGGTCGTGGAAGCTCTGGCAGCCGGCTGTCCCGTCGTGGCGACGTCGGTGGGCGGCGTTCCGGAGATTATGACCGATGAGCGGGAAGGTCTGCTTGTTCCGCCACGAGACGCGGCGGTGCTGGGGGCGGCGCTGGTGTGCATGGCAACGAACGAAGACTTCCGCGCGGCCTGCGGGCTGCGCGGGCCGGCGACCGCGCAGCGCTTCACCCCCGATCGACACGTGCATCAAATCCAGCGGCTCTACACAGAGCTATGCCCGCGTTCCCGAGTCCAGATCGGGGAGCGAGGAGCGGTACGATGAAGATCGCCGTCTATCATAATCTACCCAGCGGCGGCGCGAAGCGCGCGCTCTATGAGTGGCTCAAGCGGCTCGCGGTCGATCACATCCTTGACGTCTACACCCTGTCCACCGCCGACCATGCGTTCTGCGACGTGCGCCCTTTGGTACGACGGCACGTCACCCAGCTTTTCACGCCGCGACCGGCCTTCACGACGCCCTGGGGCCGCCTCAATCGCTGGCAGCGCTGGCGGGACCTGGGTACGCTGGTGCAGATTGGCCACCGAATCGCCCGCAGCATCAACGCCGGTGATTACGACGTCGCCTTCGTCAATCCCTGCGAATACACCTTCCTGCCGGCGCTGCTGCAGTTCCTGACGGTGCCCAGCGTCTACTACCTCCACGAGCCCTTCGGCCCGACCTTCGTGCGCCACTTCGAACGGCCCTATCTCAAGCCGGAAAGCGGCTGGCGGGCGCTCTCCAGGGAGATCGACCCCTTCTACCAGCTCTACACACGCCGTCTGGAGCGGGATCGCCGGAAGAGCCTACGCCGCACGACGCAGCTGTTGGCTAACTCGCAATTCACCCAGGAGGAGATACGTCGCGCCTATAAGCGTACTTCGCCGATCTGTCCGTACGGCGTCAATACCGATGACTTCTACCCACTGGCGGGCGTTGAGAAAAACGGTAACGTGCTCTCGGTCGGCGCGCTGACGCCGCGTAAGGGCTTCGACTTCCTGGTCGAAAGTCTGGCGCACCTCCCGGCGGCACAGCGTCCCACACTCACGCTGGCGTGCAACGCCGTGGACCTCCAGGAACACGCTTACGTCAGGGCTCTGGCGCAACGCCACGGCGTTACGATCGACGTGCGCGAGCAGCTGAATACCGACGCATTGCGCCTCGCTTACAATCACGCCGCTCTCTGCGTCTACGCGCCGGTCGCGGAGCCCTTCGGTCTGGTCCCGCTGGAAGCGATGGCCTGCGGCACGCCGGTGGTGGGGGTCCGCGAGGGCGGCGTCCGCGAGAGCGTCGTCGACGGCGCGACGGGGCTTCTGGTGGAGCGAAACCCGGCGTCCTTTGCGCAGGCCGTGTGGCGTTTGCTGGACGACGAAGCGCTGGCTACGCGGTACGGCACCCAGGGACGCCGACGAGTGCTGGAGCGCTGGACGTGGGATACGTCGACGCAAAGATTGGCGGCCCAACTCGAGGAGGTGACGAAATGAATGTGAAAACCGTGAAATCCAACGTGATCTTCCGTGACGTGTCCTTTGAGGACGCCTATGCACTGGTCAAATTAGGCACGGAGGTGCTCCAGGCGCCCTGGACGGAGGAATTTCTCCTGTGGAAGTACTTTGACAACCCGGCCGGCCAGGTCTACGGACGCTGCGCCGAGGTCAACGGGGAGCTGGTGGGCTTCTACGGTAACTTACCCCTACGCCTAAAAATCGGCAAACAAATCGTACAAGCCGTGCAATCCGTGGACGCCATGGTCGCGCCGGCCTTCCGGCGCCAGGGACTCTTTACCGCGCTCGGTCAGCAGACGTACGAGACCTTTTATGAAACCGGCGTCCAGTTGAACTACGCCGTTCCCAACGCCGTCTCCCGGGATGGCTCGATAGAGAAATTGGGTTGGCGCTATCTGGGCGAGATTCCTCGGTACACCAAGATCCTCGACGTCAACGGCCTGGTGAAAAAGTCCGGCGTCTCGGGCGTCAACGGCATCTTCTATCACCTGCTACTCTCGGAAATCCAATGGATCCGCCCCAAACGCCGGTATCGGCCCGGCAACGACCTGACGGTGCGCGCCGTGACCACCTTCGACGAGCGGTGCGACACCCTATGGGAAGCGGTGTCATCAATGATGAAAATCGCCGTCGTGCGGGATGCCGTCTATCTCAACTGGCGCTACGCACAGCACCCACTCAAACGTTACACGCTGCTGATTGCCGAACGGGAAGAGGAGCTGGTGGGACTGACGGTGCTCTCGTGGCGCGACTACGACAAGGACGGAAGCGTGGCGCTAGCCGAACTGCTGGTCCGTCCAGATGATTATCAAGCGGGACGGGAGCTGCTTAACGTCGCGGAGCGGTACGCCCGCGAACGAGAGGCCACGCAACTCCAGTGCTGGATGCTGCGACGCCATACCCTCTACGTCGACCTGCTCAATAAGAGCGGTTTCTACTGGGGCGCCCGCGCGCTGCCGCGTAATCTGCGCTACACGGCCTCGTTTATCGTGCGCATGAGCGACGAGGCCCGCAGGTTTCGGCCCACGCCCGCTACATTGAACAATTGGTTCATCACCATGGGGGATCAGGATTATTACTGAAATGACACCGATCTTGATGTATCACGAGGTGGTCAAGGGGAGACCTGAGGAAATTCACGCCGTCTCCGCGCAGCAATTTGCCGACCAGATGGCCTGGCTCTCCGACCACGGGTACGCAGGGATGAGCTTGGAGCACTGGTGGTCGCTGCACCGACAGCGCAGCGTGCCGCCGCGAACGGTGGTGCTCACCTTCGACGACGGCTACCGCGATAACTACGTCCGGGCGCTGCCGGTATTACTCGCTCACGCCCATCGAGCCACGATCTTCGTCACGACGGATTTCCTGGGCAAGAGGAGCGCGTGGCGCCCGGGGAAACTCGGACACGCGCCGCTGCTCTCGGTCGCAGAGCTGCTGGAGTTGGTACAGTTGGGCATCGCCATCGGCTCTCATACCACAGATCATCGTCCCCTGACGTCCTGCTCCGCGTCCGAGGTTCGCCGGACGTTAGAGAGATCCCGGGAAGAGCTCCGCGCGCACCTGGGTCAGCCGCCGCTCAGCCTCGCCTATCCTTACAGCGCCTACGACGCGCAGACCCAGGCCATCGCGCGGGACGTCGGCTATCGGCTAGCCTGCACCTATCGACCCCAGTACGTGGGTGCGCCAGGGCCTGACCCGCTGGCTTTACAGCGGATCGGTATGTTGGCGACCGACACAGTGCAGGATTTCGCCGCCAAAGTACGGGCGACTCCGAGTCGCCGATTATCCTGGTACTGGCGGGTCACCCGTCACCGTCTGTCCCACTGGCTTCGCCGTGGAGGGGCCCCATGATGAGAACGTCTCAGCCCACCGTATACGCCGTTATTCTCAACTGGAACTGCGTCCGGGATACGTTGCGCTGCCTCGCTTCGCTCTATGCGACCGAGGGGTTTCACAACTTCGACGTCGTCGTCGTGGATAACGCTTCCGCCAACGACTCCGTGCGCGTCCTCCAGGCCTGGTACCCAGACCTGGAGATCCTCAAGAACCGCGAGAATCTGGGCTACGCGGGGGGCAACAACGTGGGCTTGCAACACGCCTTCACCCAGGGCGCGGACTACGTTCTCTTGCTCAACGACGACGCCACCGTGGCGCCTGATGCACTGCCGGCGTTGGTCGCCGCAGCGGAGCGCCATCCGTCGGCGGGGCTTCTGGGCCCTAAGCTGCTGTCGGTGGATGAGCCACAATGGCTGCTCGCCGCCGGTGGATACTTTGACCCACACTGGCGTCCGGTTCATCGGGGGCGGGGGGAGATGGATCACGGGCAGTACGATCGGGAGGAAAGCGTGACGTTTCTCTCAGGTTGCGCCCTGTTGATCAGCCGTCCCCTTGTGGAGACCGTTGGCCTGCTGGATCCCCGGTTCTTCGTCTACTATGAGGACGTCGATTGGTGCTATCGCGCCGTGCAGGCCAGCTTCACGCCGACCTACGTCCCGCAAGCCCGCGTCTGGCACCCGGAGACGGCGGAACGAGACGCGGATTCCCAGCTGGTCTCGTATTATACCAACCGCAACCGTTTGCTTTTTCTTGCCAAACACCACCTGGATCAGGCGCGGCTGCGGGCACTCTTTACCTACGGGCTCTGGCTGACCAATTGGACGCTGCGGGGAGATCAGAGCCGTAGGCGACATCGCGACGCGCTCTGGTACGGACTGCTGGACGCGCTCCGGGGTGACGTGGGCCGGAGCAAAAGGAGGTTAACGTGAATACGGCGACGGGCGTAGATGCAAGTGTCGTCATTCCCACCTACAATCGCCGGGCCTCGCTACTGCGCACGCTTGCGGGGCTCCAGAGACAGACCCATCCGGCGGAGCGGTTTGAGGTCGTCGTCGTCGACGACGGCTCAATTGAGGATTTGCACGACCTGGATTGGGGCCATTATGCCTTCGCGGCGCGGTACGTGCGGCAGGCCAACGCCGGTGCGGCGGCGGCGCGCAACACCGGAGCCCAACAGAGCCGCGGCGCATTTCTGCTCTTCCTCGACGACGACATCGTCCTGGCGCCCGAAGCCCTGCAGCACATGATCGCCGCGTTACACACTATGCAACGGCTGATTGTATTGGGCAATCTGATCCCCGTTTCGCCGGAAGCCACGACGTCGTTCGCGGAGCTCTACTGTGCCGGACGTGTCTTCCCCCAGGAGGCAAACCCCGGCGCTCCCGGCGGATGGGTGCCTTATATCGAGTGCAAGACTGGCTTGCTGGGCATACGTCGCCTCGATTTTCTGGCCTTGGGAGGATTTCGAGATCCCACCGGCGGTTGGCCCAACTGGGACGACGTGGACTTTGGGTATCGCGCCCACCGGCAAGGCTTCCATTTCTGGCGCAGTGCGGGAAGCGTGGCCTATCATCACGACAAGAACCTGGCCTCGCTCGAGCTCTCCTGCAGCCGGATCACCCACGCCTACCGTGCCGCCGCTCGCCTGGCCCGGTGCTGTCCGGAGATCATAGAGGACCTTCCAGCGCTCCGGGACAAGACGCCCATCGTGTGGGGCGCCGATTCGCCGGCGCTGGTGATACGAAAAGCGCTCCGCACGCTCATGGCAACGTCGCTCTTCATGAATATGCTGCGCCGTTTCACCCGCAGCCTGGAACCACACCCTCGGACGGCGCCCTTGCTGGCGCTCCTTTACCGTTGGCAGTTGAGTATCTGTATCCAGCACGGCTATCGGGCGGGCTTGCGAGAAGAAGGTGAACGACCCCTGGGCAACCCGCAACCGAAAACCAGCCCATAATGTTGAGTCAACCAGACGTCGCGCGCGTCAAGCGCGTCGCAGCGCGAAACGGCCCACTTCTTCTCCTCCTCCTGCTCTCAGCTTACCTCGGGTATCGAATCTCCAGACTTTGGTTGGTGCTCCTGGGAGGCAGCCTGGGCAGCCTGCTGCTTCTCCAATATCCAGGGATTGGCCTCTTTGCTCTCATTCCGGGCGCATTGGCGATTCCTATCTCCGTGTGGGTTGGAGCCGGCGTGGAAATCAATCCCACCGTGGTACTTATCCCGGTGACTTTTTTCAGCTGGCTCTTGAGCGACGCTTACCACCGCACTCTGACCTGGCCTGCATCACGAACCCATCGACCGCTCATCCTCTTCCTGTTGGCCGGACTGCTCTCCTGGCTCGTAGGAAATGCACTGTGGAAACCCGCGGTGCCCCGCCCCGGGCACTTGCCACTGGTGCAGGCCGCACAGTGGGGAGTGTTTCTGCTTGCGGCCCTCGCCTATTGGCTGACGGCTAATCTCATCACAGAAAAGGAAACGCTGCGCCGGCTGACCTTCCTCTTCCTCGGGCTGAGCGGTGCGTTGATCATCCCCACGGTCATCTCCCGAGGACGTATCGAGTTGGATCCCATTACCACGTCCGCCTTCAGCCGCGCGCCCCTGTGGATGCTAATCGCCGCCCTGGCGCTGGGACAGCTCCTCTTCAACCAGAACTTGCACCTCTTGTGGCGCCTCTTCCTGGGACTGGTCCTGTTCTCCGTGAGTCTATACGCTTTCTGGTTTCAGCGGGCGGCGGCGTCCAACTGGATCGGCGTCGCCGGGGTGTCTGGTGTGCTTATCTGGCTGCGCTGGCCCCGCTGGCGCTGGCCTGTCTTGGTGCTGCTGGTGCTCCTGGTGATCTCCGGCGCCCTGACGACATCGCTCTACGAGTTCGCCGGCGGCGACGCCGAATGGGAAGAGAGTGGCGGCTCACGCCTGGCGCTTATCGGGCGCGTGCTGGAGGTTACCCTGCACAATCCCGTCACGGGCCTGGGACCGGGCGTCTATCGCGCCTATGCCGGTACGAAACCGCTCCAATACGGTCGAGCGCTCTGGGTCAACCCCCAGGTCAATTCACACAATAATTACGTAGATCTCTTCGCCCATACGGGCCTGCTGGGCCTGGGCCTCTTCTTGTGGTTCATGGGAGAGGTGTGCGTGCTCGGCTGGCAGTTGAGCCACAAGTATCGTTCCGGCTTTCTGGGAGGCTACGTCAGCGCCGCGACGGCGACGTGTATCGCGAGCCTGGTACTGATGCTGCTTGCGGACTGGCTCTTGCCCTACATCTACAACATCGGATTCGCGGGCTTCCAGGCAAGCGCATTGATCTGGCTCTTCCTGGGAGGACTGGTCGCCGTGGATAATTTCGATGGAATCGAAGATGGCAAAATTGCCGCTGAGGAAAAATGAAGACAATAAAGACATTGACCATCATTATCGTCAACTGGAACACCTGCGCGTTGCTCAGGGCCGCGCTGACGTCGCTGGACGCCGCCACCCAAGCGCTGAATTGCGAGGTCGTGGTGGTGGACAACGCCTCCACGGACGGCAGCGTCGCCATGATCGAACGGGCGTTTCCCCACGTCCGACTCCTGCAGAACGAGCACAACGTCGGTTTTGCCCGGGCCAATAATCAGGCGCTGGCCCGGAGCCGGAGTGAGTACATCCTGCTCCTGAACAGCGACACTGTCGTGCAACCCAATGCGCTGCAGCAGCTCCTGGCCTTCGCCCGGCTGCATCCCGAGGCGGGAGGTATGGGCCCTCGCCTGCTCAACTCCGACGGTTCGCTGCAGATCTCCTGTTATCCGCTGCTTACGGCTTCGCGTGAATTCTGGCGCCTGATATTTCTAGACGAGCTCCTGGCGCGGCGGGCCACCTACGACATGGCCCGGTGGAGCACAACCCGGCCCCGGGAGGTGGAGGTGATCCAGGGCGCTTGCCTCCTGTTACACCGCACCGCCCTGGATCAGGTCGGCTTTCTGGACGAACGCTATTTCATGTACTCTGAGGAGATGGATCTCTGCTACCGGCTCCGGCAGGCGGACTGGAAACTCTATTGGGTGCCGCAAGCACAGGTGATCCACTACGGCGGGGCCAGCAGCGCGCAGATGGCCGCGGAGATGTACGTCCAGCTCTATCGCAGCAAAGTGCAGTTCCAACGCAAATTCTGGGGGCGACGCCACGCGCGCCGCTTCAAGGCACTGTTGGCCCTGGCGTATATCCCGCGGTGGGCGCTGACGAGGAGCGCGGCCTATTTCAACGCCGGCTGTCGAGAGCAAGCAACGACGTACAGACGCTGCTTGCAGGAGCTCCCGCAGATGTGACGGAAGAGTTACAATGCGCTAGAGAAGTTGCAAGTTACAGGTTAAAAGTTAGCTCTGCGTGACCACCCGACCAAGCGCCCAAATGATCAAGCGACCGCCCGACTATTTTGATTTCTTAGGATTTTCTAAAGATTTATTCGACTTCTATAAGGGGTAGGGGGCCTTTCCATGATACGCTAAAGGTGAAGATTTTGTGAACTATGATAACCTGGCGGTTAAGGGAGGGGCTCGATGAGAGTGTGCTTTGTCCTGTTATCCCCCACGTTCGGGATGCATCAGTATACCGCGGATCTGGCGAATCGCATCGCGCAATCGTTCACGGCGCTCAACGCCCTGGTCCGCTTTGACGACAGTGACGTGCATCTCGTGACCACCTGCCACTATCCCCAGGACCGTTACCTGCCAGGCGTTACCGTGCATACCCCGGTCCGCTCCACCGACACCGGCTTTTCGGGCGCCGCGCTAAATCTCACGGCTTTCAGAAAAACGGCGCAGGCGATCCTCTCCGTTGCGCCGGACGTCGTGCACATCACCGGTCCGCATATCTGGAACACCCTGCTGATGGACATCCTGCGCCGGGCCAATATCCCCATCATTCACACGCTCCACGACGTGACGCCCCACGACGGCGGCGCCTACGGCGGTTTACTCCAGGCGTGGAACCGCTGGGTGATCCTGACGACGCCCCACTTGCTGGTCCACGGGAAGATCTACCGCCGACAGTTGTTGAACAGCGGCGTTCCCGACTGCCGGGTGACCTACACCCCCCTGTTGCACCTCTTTCTCGGACAGGAGCGCTTTCATCAGCAGCCCCACCTGGTCGACGGCGTGACCTACGACCCCATTGTGCTCTTCTTCGGCCGGCTGGAACGCTACAAGGGCGTGGATCAGCTCATTACTGCCTGGCAATCCTCGGCGCTCCACCAGTCGGGGAGGCGCCTCTTGCTGGCCGGCAAGGGCAACCTGGCCCAGCTCTGGCCCGCCCCCTTGCCCCCCGGCATCGAGGTGCGCAACCGGCTCATTGAGGACGACGAAGCGCTGGCGCTCTTCCGACGCTGCAGTTTGGTCGTGCTGCCCTATCGCGGTGCGACCCAGTCCGCGCTGATCGGGGCGGCCTACTTCTTCAGGAAGCCCGTGATCGTGACGCGCAACGGGGCGCTGCCCGAATACGTGGTCGACGGTGAGACCGGGTGGATCGTGCCGCCGGGCGACGAGCGCGCGCTGCAACGCAGCCTCTCTCACGCGCTCTCCGACCCGGCGCGTCTGCGGGTTATGGGAGAGGCCGGACGCCGTTGGTACGATAAAGAGCGGCGACAGGAGGAAGAGACGTTGTTCTCCATGTACGTAGGGGTGCGCGCTTCGCTGCAAGAGGTGCTGCGCCCCGCTACACAGATGATCGCTTAGGGGAATTGCGATGGAAGAAACACAGACACTCGCTTGGCCCAAAGGAAAACCGGCACAGTGTAACGTATTCTGTCGTCATCGGCGAATTGCTTTACCTTCGTTGCACTTGCGCCGCTCCGAGCGCAAGATGCTGTTGAGGATCGTGGATATTTTCATCCTCAACCTTGCGCTCTGGATCGCGCTGGTGCTGCGCGCCGACTATCCTGTGGTGACCAACGTCATCTTGGAGACCATCAAGTGGTTCGTCTCCTTAACGCTCGTCTGGTTGATCTGTGCGCACTTCTACGACTGTTACGACCTGGCCCGGGCGGCCAGCACGTTCTACAGCGTCCGCAGCGCCGGTCTGGCCGCTTTGCTGGCAGCGTTAGTCTACGTCCTCGTACCCTTCTTCACCCCGGCCTTGCAGTCGCGTAGCCTGATCTTCCTCTTCGGCATCTCCGCCATGGCCGGCGTGATGACCTGGCGCTTGGTCTACGCCCAGGTCTTCGTCCAACCCTGGTTCGAACAGCGCGCACTGGTCATCGGGAGCGGCGACGTGGCGCAGCGGTTGGTGGAGATCCTGAAACCATTCACCCAGGACGCCAACCCCTTTCGCGGCACCGGCTATCAGATCGTGGGCTTTATCGACGATGCCTTATCGCCCTTGCAGCAGGACGTAGCCGGTATCCCCCATCTCTCCAGCATCGAAAATTTACTCTCTATGATCAAGGTGCTGGAGGTCGACGAGGTGATCGTCGCCGTGGATCAGGACAAGCAGCTGCCCCAACAGACTTTGGATGCATTACTTCTTTGCAGAGAAAGGGGTTTACGCATCGTTACGTTGATCGCTTTCTATGAACGCTTACTGATGCGGGTGCCGGTCGATCACGTGGGGCAGGAGTTGCACTCCGTTATCCCCATGGAGGAGACCGCCGTGGAGCGCATCCACCGCATCATCAAACGTCTCGTGGACGTGCTCTGCGCCCTCCCGGGTATTCTCGCCGTCGGCCTAGGGATCCCCATCGTCGCCGTAGCCAACTTCTTCACCAGTCGGGGGCCGCTCTTCTACCGCCAGGAACGCGTCGGGCAGGGAGGGCGGGTTTTCAAGATCCTCAAGTTCCGCACCATGATCCCGGATGCCGAGCGGGCCACCGGAGCCGTGTGGGCGCGCGACGACGACGATCGCGTCACCTGGATCGGCCGCTTTCTGCGCCGCACCCGCCTGGACGAACTGCCCCAGTTCGTCAACATTCTCTGTGGAAAAATGAGTCTGGTCGGTCCACGTCCTGAGCGCCCGGAGTTCGTCGAGCAGCTGGCGCAAGACCTGCCCTTCTATCGCGCCCGACACGCCGTCCGCCCGGGGCTCACGGGCTGGGCCCAGGTGAAATATCATTACGGCAACACCCTTGAGGATGCCAAGATCAAGTTGGAATATGATCTCTACTACGTGAAGCACCTTAGCCTCCTACTGGATCTCCGTATTATGCTGCAGACCTTTCCGCTCATGGTTCAACTGGCAGGGATGTGACATGGGACGCGTACTATTCTTGACACAGGTGCTGCCCTATCCCCTCGACGCCGGCCCCAAGATTCGCGCCTACTACGTGCTGCGCCAGCTGGCGCAAGAACACGAGGTGACGCTGGTCTCCTTCGTCAGAAGCGACAACGAGGAGCGGGAAAGCGCGCACCTCAAGACCTTCTGTCAAGAGGTCTACACTGTGCCCCTGCGCCGCTCACTCTGGCGTAACGTTGTGGCGGTCGCGAGCGCGTTCGTCGCGGGGAAACCGGCCCTTATCCTGCGGGATCGGACCGAGGAGATGCAGCTCTGCCTGCGCCAGATTGTCTCCGGCGACACCATCGACGTCATCCACGCGGATCAGACGTCAATGGCGCAATACGCGCTCTACGTGCGTAAGCTGCTGCGCAAAGCCGGTCACCGCCAGAGCGCCCGGCTCCTGCTGGACGCCCACAACGCGCTTTACCGCGTCCTGGAGCAGCTGGCCGATGAAGAAACGAACCGCCTGCACCGGCTGGCTTTGCGCCGCGAGAGCCGGACCATGGCGGCCTACGAGAAGCAGCTCTGCGACGTCTTCGATCACGTGGTCTTCGTCAACGACGAGGATCAGCGGGCCCTGGACGCGGCCAACTCGAACGGAACGCAGTGCAGCACCATCCCCATCTGCATCGATCTGCAGGATCGACGCCGGGTTTCTGTGCACGCTAACGCTCACACCATCACCCACCTGGGGACGATGTTCTGGCCGCCCAATGTCGCCGGTGTCCACTGGTTCGCTACCGAGGTCTTTCCCAAGGTCCTGGCGGTGGTCCCGGACGCGAAATTCGTCATTATGGGAAAACGCCCGCCCCCGCTTATCCAGGAACTGCCCCGCCAGTTCCCCAACGTCTACGTGACGGGGTACATCCCTGATCCCACACCCTATCTGGAGGAGACGGCGGCCTTCATCGTTCCGCTGCACGCCGGCGCGGGGATGCGCGTGAAGATCCTCGATGCCTGGTGCTGGGGCCTGCCCGTGGTCACCACGACCCACGGGATGGAGGGCATCACCGCCCGGCCCGACGAGACGTTGCTCGTCGCCGATACGCCCACGGCCTTCGCGCAGGCCGTGATCCGCCTGCTGCGCGAGCCCGACCTGCGTGCGCGGCTGCGCCAGAACGGACGGACGTGGGTCAATGCCCACTACAACTGGCAGAACGTTTACCCTAACTGGAGCCAGATCTATCAAGGACTGCTGGCATGACGCAAACGGGCATGACGCAAAGAAGATGGTGGCTGTTGATATTGGGCGGCAGCGTGCTGCTGCGTCTGGGCGTAGCATTCTACCTCGGCGACGACGTCGCCGCGCCGGCCCGGCTCACCGATCAGGTCTCCTACCACACGCTTGGCGCCCGCGTGCTCCAGGGACAGGGCTTCACCTTTCCCGTCGGCTGGTAC
>CAZCPK010000009.1:0-23736 GCA_964500755.1 uncultured Anaerolineales bacterium | reverse complement strand
GGTGGGGCCCAAGTCATCATTGTGTTTGCCCAACATGGGGACACTTGATGAGACGTAAGTAAGGAAAGTGTAAACTTAACCAACCGGGAAAATGAACCATCTCTGTCAAGTAGTGTAAAAAGGACCGTCCCCGCGGCCTTTCAGGTGAAGGTCCCGATACTGTACACGTAAAACTGCTTAATCCGCCGAATCTGCTAAAATGGTTTTAGCTGTCGACAAAGTGTCCGGTCGCTAGAGGCGTCTATAATAGCAGCAAAGCGCGAAAGCTTCCGCCTTCGCGCTTTGTCTCTCTTGCAAATCGCCTAAGGCGATATCACCTGCGTCAAAAGATCCTTGAACTCCTCCCAATCTTCCGGCAGGAAGTGGATCGTTACGTTGCCAATCTCGAGATGATACGTCGTCATCCCGTCCTCGTCACGAGAACGAAAGACTTCGTACATCTCAGTCTCCGCCAGGGTTTCCAACTCGGGCTCGGTCATGATTTACTCCTTACGCACAGTGACTCAGCACTATCGACGGCGCGGGCGACGACCACGCTTCGTCTTGGGCCGATCGTTGGCGCGCGCCTCTTCCAGACTCCAGCCTTCCAAGACGGCCTGACGGGAGAGACGGATCTTACCTTCACGGTCGATGTTGGTCACCATGACCAGGATCTCGTCGCCCACCTGCACCACGTCCGAGACGCTGGGCACGCGGCGATCCGAGAGCTGGGAGATGTGCACCAGACCATCGGTGCCGGGGATAATCTCCACAAAAGCGCCGAAATCGGTGATGCGGACAACCTTACCCGTGTAAACCTTCCCCTCTTCCGGGGATTCCATCATGGAGTTGACGTACTCAAGCGCTTCCTCTGCGCGACCGCCGGCCTCGGAGGCGATAAAGACGGTGCCGTCATCCTCGATGTCAATCTTGACCTCGTACTCTTCCTGAATGGCGCGAATGTTCTTGCCGCCAGGCCCGATCAAACTCCCGATCTTCTCGGGATCGATCTGTATGGTCAGCATGCGCGGCGCGTTCTCCGCCAATTGCGGGCGCGGCTCGGCGATGGTCTGTTCCATGACGTCAAGAATCTGGAGACGAGCCTCACGGGCTTGCTCCAACGCCTCGCTCAAGATCTGGCGGCTGACGCCCTTGATTTTGATATCCATCTGCAGGGCCGTGACGCCCTTGCGGGTGCCGGTGACCTTGAAGTCCATGTCACCGATGTGATCCTCAAGCCCCTGAATGTCGGTGAGCACCCGGTACCGCTCGCCGTCGCTGATCAAACCCATGGCGATACCGCCAACCGGCGCTTTGATGGGCACGCCGGCGTCCATCAGCGAGAGCGTGCTGCCGCACACCGACGCCATGGAGGTGCTGCCGTTGGACGACATAACGTCACTCACGACCCGGATGGTGTAAGGGAACTCGTCCTCACCGGGCAACACCGGCTCTAACGCGCGTTCAGCCAGCGCGCCGTGTCCGATCTCGCGGCGTTTGGGGCCGCGCAGAAACCACGTTTCACCGGTGGAGAACGGCAGGAAGTTATAGTGGTGCATGTACCGCTTGGTCTCCTCCGGGAAGAGGTCGTCCAGCATCTGCTCCTCGCTGGGCATGCCCAACGTCGCCAGACTCATGACCTGCGTCAGACCCCGGGTGAAGAGTCCGGAGCCGTGCGGGCGCGGAACCAGGTCGACCTCGGCGGCGAGCTCCCGGATGGTCGTAGCGTCGCGCCCGTCGGGACGGACACCTTGCTCCAGGACACGTTCGCGGATCACGGCCTTCACGACGTCGTGAAAAGCGTTGCCGATATCTCGGCTGGACCAGCCATGGGCTTCGGCTTCCTCGTCCAACTCCGCAGCGACGTCTTCCTCAATAACGTTCAGAGCTTCATTGAGCGCCTGTTTCTCCACGTGCGCAGCGGCTGCCTCGCGGATGCGGTCGATCGCGGCTTGCTGAACCCTCTCCACCAGCTCGTCGGGCAGCGCAAAAGAAGGATAGTCCTCCCGCTTCGGCTTTCCCACGACTTCACGCATAACGTTCTGCGTCTCGATGACGCCCTGAATGCTATCGTGCGCTAACTCCAGCGCGTCCAGCATCTTCTCCTCATCGACCTCGTTGGCGCCGGCCTCGACCATGGTGATCGCGTCTTCGGTGCCTACGACCAGCAGGTCCAACACACTCTCCGCCATCTGTTCGATGGTCGGATTGACGACCAGCTCGTCGTCAAGCATCCCGATCCGCACGCCGGCGACCGGGCCGCCAAAAGGCACGTCGGAGATGTGCAGCGCGGCGGATGCAGCGATCACGCCCAACACGTCCGCGTGCTGCTCGTCCCCCTGGGAGAGCGGCAGCAGGATAATCTGCACGTCGTTACGCAGATCTTTGGGGAAAAGCGGACGCAACGGTCGATCAATCAACCGATCCAGAAGGATGGCCTTCTCGCTGGGGCGTCCCTCGCGGCGGAAGAACGAACCGGGAATCCGGCCCGCGGCGTAGAGCCGCTCCTCGAAGTCCACCGTCAAAGGGAAGAAACTGATGCCTTCCCGGGGCTTGCTCGACATCGTCGCCGTCGCCATCAACACCGTGTCACCACTGCGGATGACGACGGCGCCGCCGGCCTGTCCGGCCAACTTTCCTGTGGAGAGGGAAATCGTCTCCTCTCCCAACTCAAATGTAAACGTACGTTCCTCTAACATCTATGTTACAACCTCCTCCCCTGGCTTTCGAGGACAGAAGGTCAGAAACTGGGAACTGCTGTGCACCAGGGTGCACCCCACTCCCCAATTCCCACCTTCAGTCGTCCGATCCAGGAGAAACTAAAGAATAATCCTTGCAAAATCTACAGCTTGATTGAAGGAAACTTTCTCTCTTTCAACCAACCATAAGAAAACGAGTAGATGGGACAAGCCCGCATCTACTCGCCATACTACGCTATTTAAGCAGAAAACCAAATCACTTGCGTAAGCCGAGACGACGGATTAATTTTCGGTATCGCTCCGGATTGATCCGCTGCAGATAAGCCAAATGCCGTCGACGTCGACCTACCATCTTCAGCAAACCACGTCGTGAATGCTCATCGTGCTTATGGACTTTCAGGTGCTCTGTCAAATCACTGATGCGGTGCGTGAGCAGTGCGACCTGAACCTCCGGCGAACCGGTGTCGTTCGGCGTGCGGGCAAATTCTTCGATAATCCTGTTCTTCTCTTCCTTTGACAGCACAGCCAAATCTCCTTTCAGACTGCCGAATTCGTCAGACTACTTAAATTTATTCTAATCTCACACCGGCAGTATACCACAGGACGTTGAATTGGCAACCTTTAGTCCGATGGGCGATTATCCGCCTTTCACCGCAGCGCCCATGGCGAGAAGTAAAACCACTTTCTCTTGGCGTGTTCAGGGCTCTCTATCGCAATGCTCGCGCTCGAGCCTGGAGAAAACCAAGGCGCCCCGTTTGGACAGGAGCCGGTCCCTGCTATAATGCCTATGGGCTCGTAAAAATATAACTTCCCGCGCGATTACAAGACGATATGGGACAAAGTCGTTTTGCGATTGAAATAGGCGAGCCTGAAACGCTTTCCCGGGTTGCACGTATTTAATCAGCTCACACAGTCGGGAAGTAATTGATTAACGAACCCTATGGAGCACAGAAACAGCCGGATACCACCTGACCAACTTAGCGTTCGTCGGTCACACCGCCTGTACAGTCCACTTGACAGCGTGAACCACCTGACCACCTATCAAAAGCCAGGGAGTTGAGACTATGGGAGAGATTTTTGAGGTGACCCCGTTTGCCATGGGCCACGGCGGCGACGCCATCGGACGCCACGAGGGTCGCGTGGTCTTCGTGCCCTACACGATGCCCGGAGAGCGCGTGCGCGTCGAGATCACTGAGGAGCACAAACGCTACGCCCGGGCGCGACTGCTGGAGGTGCGCGAACCGGCGGCGGCCCGCGTTGAACCGCCCTGCCCCTATTTCGGCCCCGACGCCTGCGGAGGATGCCAGTTTCAGCACATCGCCTACCCCGTGCAGGTACAGATTAAGGGACGCATCGTCGTCGACCAGCTGGAACGCATCGGCGACTTTGAGGAGCCGCCGGTCCTGGAGCCCATCGCCGATCCCTCCGGCTGGGAGTACCGCAATCATTCACGTTTCCGCACGACGGAGATCGGGGAGCTGGGGTACTACCAGGCCGGCAGCCACGACGTCATCGCCGTCGACGACTGCCTGATCATCCACGGACTACTGCGCCGGCTCTACCGCTCCATGGACGTACAGCAGCCCAACATCGAGCAGCTGGAGCTGCGCGCCGGCGTGCGGACCGAAGATCTGATGATCGTGCTGCAGACCTACGACGAGGAGCCCCCTTCCCTCAAACTGGATTTCCCGGCCTCCGTCGTGCAGGTACGTCACGACACCACCCCCACGCCGCTGGTCGGGCTCGACTACATCACTGAGTCCATCCGCGGACGGGAGTTTCGTATCTCGGCGACCAGCTTCTACCAGGTCAACACGCGCCAGGCCGAACAGCTGATCGACCTGGTGTTGGACGCCCTGGCCTTGGAGACCGACGAGCACGTGTTGGACGCCTTCTGCGGCGTCGGCATGTTCACCGCCTTCCTCGCGGAGCAGGCCGGTCTCGTGACCGGCATCGAGCTCAACCCCGACGCTATCGAGGACGCGCTGCACAATCTGGAGGGGTTCGACAACGTCACCCTGCTGGAGGGAAACGTCGTGGAGGGCGTGCCGGCGGTCGAGGCCCCCCTGGACGCCGCGCTCGTCGATCCGCCGCGCGTGGGACTGGAGCCCGAGACGATCGACGCGCTGGTCGAATACGCACCCGCACGCATCGTCTACGTCTCCTGCGATCCCGCGACGCTGGCGCGCGACGCCAAGCGATTGGTGCGCCAGGGCTACGAGCTGGCGTGGGTCCAGCCGGTCGATATGTTCCCGCAGACTTACCACATCGAGAACGTCGCGCTCTTCGTGCAGCCTTAGCGTGGTAGAGTACAGCCATGCGCACGATGTTGGTCAGTGAGAATCCATATGAATAACGTTTAAATGGGACGACCTTCAACTGTAGACTTTTCCTGAGGAGGCAACATGACGAAAGAATCTGTTCCTATCTACCAGGTGGACGCATTCACCGAGACGGCCTTTACGGGTAATCCAGCCGCCGTCTGCCTGACCGAACAACCGTTGAACAGGAAGACCTTGCAAGCTATCGCGGCGGAGATGAACCTATCGGAGACGGCGTTCGTCCACCCGTTGGACGGACGTGCCTGGCAGGAGGCGGAGACTTTCTCGCTGCGCTGGTTTACGCCCACAGTGGAGGTGCGTCTCTGCGGACATGGGACGCTGGCTACGGCGGCGGTACTCTTCCGCGAGGTGGGGGTGGCGACCGACGCCCTGCGCTTCGAGACGCGTAGCGGCTCCCTCTTCGCCCGCCGCAAGGAAGTGGGTATCGCCCTCGACTTTCCCGCCGATCCGACGAACGAGCGCGAAGCGCCCGAGGGTCTCTACGACGCACTGAACGTCGCTGCCAGGGACGTCGTCGCCGTGCGCTACGCGCCCAGAACCCAGAACCTCCTGGTGCACCTCACCAGCGCCGCCTTGGTCCACGAGCTGACGCCCGCTGCGTCTGAGCTGGCGGAGGTCGTCGCTGCCGCCAACGTCCACGGGCCCATCGTCACCGCCCGGGGGCACGCGCCGTACGACGTCATCTCCCGGTACTTCGCCCCCGCCATGGGTATCCCCGAGGACCCAGTCACCGGCTCGGCGCACACGGTGCTGGCGCCCTACTGGGCCGAGATCCTGGAGCAGGAAGCGCTCTTCGCCTATCAGGCGTCGGAGCGCGGGGGCGAGCTGCACGTGCGCCTGCTGGAGCGGGGACGCGTGGAGATCATTGGCGAGGCCGTGACGGTGATCAAGGGCGAGCTGCTACTGTAGGATCGAGGAGGCCAGCGCCGCCACGCGTATCAGGCCACCCGCAAAACAGCCAGGGGATTGAACGAATACGGTTCATGCCATCCATTCAATCCCCTGAACGGTTCCCGTTACGCCTTCAGATGGGAGGTGCAGTTCGGGCAGCGTTGGGCCTTGATGGGAATGGTCGTGAAACAGACGGGACATTCCTTGGTCGTCGGCTCCTCGGGCGGTACATCCTTCTTGCGCTCCAAGCGGTTGAGGTAACGCACGGCGAGAAAGATGACGAAGGCCACGATGAGGAAGTTGATCACCGTGTTGATGAAGACTCCGTAGTTGATCGTCGCCGCACCCGCCTCCTGGGCCGCCGCCAACGTCTCGTACTCGCCACCCGAGAGATTGATGAAGAGATTGGTGAAATCGACGTTGCCGAGCAACAATCCAATGGGCGGCATGATGACGTCGTTGACCAACGAGGTCACGATTCTGCCAAAGGCCCCACCGAGAATAACGCCGATGGCCAGGTCAATAACGTTGCCCCGCATGGCAAACTCTTTGAACTCTTTCCACAAAGACATCTGAACCTCCTCGAAATTGGTCTGGTGGTCTGTTAGTCAACCGGTCACATAGTCGTTTGGTCGGGCGGTCAACGGATGAATAGAGCGGGAACAATCGGTCAAGGATCTAGATGACCTGTACCTGGGAACCCAGCTCTGTCTTTTCGACCTCGATGCGCACCGGGAAAGCGTCCTGCAGCTCCTCGATGTGGGTGATGACCAGGATCAAGTCGAAGTCGGCCTGCACGGTCTTGACGGCCTCGACCAGACGACGGCGCCCGTCGGCGTCCAGCGAACCGAAGCCCTCGTCGACGAAGAGCGAGCGCAGGCGCACACCGGCCCGCTGCGCCAGCAGCTGAGAGAGCGCGACCCGGATGGCGAAGTTGATACGGAACTTCTCGCCGCCTGAGAAACTCTCGTAGGGACGCGTGCCCTTCTCGTCGCTGATGATGATGTCCAGGGTCTCCCGCACGTTGCCGGACTTGGTCTCCCGCTGCGTCTCGAAGCGGACGTGCATCCGCCCTCCGGTCAGCTGCTCCAGGATACGGTTCGCCTCGCGCTCGAGCTCCGGAAGCGTATGTTCGATGATCATCGCGGGGATACCGTTGACGCCAAAGGCGTCGCGTAACTCGGAAAGGAGCGTGACCTGTTCCGCCAGCGCCACACGCTGCTCGGCGAAGCGCTCGCGGCGTCTGGCCTGCGTGTGGAGCGCCGCCAACGTCTGCCGCGCCGCCCCGACCTGCTGGCGGGCGTCGACTTCCCGCTTGCGGGCGTCTTTCAGCGCCGCGAGCACGGTCGGCGCCTCGTCGAGCTGCGGTTTGAGCCCGTCCAGTGCGACCTGCCGGGCATCTCGTTCCGCCGCCAGCTCGCGCACCCGCTGCTCCTGCGCCGCGATCTCTTTAGCCACCCGCTGCAGCGCCTCTTCCTCGCCCTGGACGCCCACGCGGGCCTTCTCCAGCTCCCGGTAGTCGGTCTCGGCGACGGAGAGTTCCTGCACCCGGGCCTTCAGCGCCTCGTGCGCCTCGGCGTCGTAGCCCACCTCGGTCAACGCCGCGTGCACGTCCTCCAGCGCCTCACGGGCCTCCACCGCGTACGCCTGGTTGTCCAGCTGCGCCTGTAGCGCGGCGACCGCTTCCTGCGCGGACGTCAGCGCGGCCCGCGCCTCTGAGGCAAAGTCGCCCTGAGCCAGCTGCACCTCCAGCACGGCGCTCTGCTCACGCAGCGCAGCGCTGCGCTCCGACGCCTCCGCTGCCTGCTCCCGCTGCTGCCGTAGACGCGCTACCTGCTGCTCCACCTGGGGACGGCGCGCCAGTGACTGCTCGGCGGCCTCGATCTCGCGCTGCAGCGCCGCCAGTTCGTCCTCCAGCTCCGCCAGCCGCACGCGATTGGCCCGGTACTCGTCGCCCATCGCCTGCCCCTCGGCCTGGATCTGTTCCAGGAGTTCCATCTGATGCTCGGGGGAGAGCGGCTGGCGACAGAGCGGACAGTCCGCTTCGGCCTCGGCGAGCACGTCGAGCTGCGCCTTGGTCTCGTCCATCAACTCCTTGAGCTGCCGGTTGCGCTCCTCTAGCCTGCTGCGCTCGACGTCGGCCTCCTGCGCCGCGACGCGCTGCGCTTCCAACGTCTCGGTCTGCGCCTGCAGTTCCAGCAACTGCGCTTCGGCCTCCGCCAGTTCCGCCGCCAGCGCGTCGCTCAACGCGCGCTCGGCCAACGTCCGCAGCTCACCACGCAGATCACCCAGCTGCTGCTCGATCTCGCTGCGGGCGGCGGCGATGGCGCTCTCCCGCGCCGCGATCTCCTGCTCCCGCTCCCGCAGCGCGTCCCGTAGCGCGTCGCCGGCCTGCGCGATCTCTTGTTCCCACCGCGACTTCTCTTCCTGCAGGCGGGCAGCCTGGCTCAACTTCTCGCTCCATTCACGTTCCTCGCGCAAGGCAGTCTGATACGCCTGGTAGCGCGCCTCGATCTCCTCCGACGCGGCGATGCGCGCCCGGTACGCGTCGCGGCGCTGCGCGTGCGCCGCGCGCTCGTCCTCCAGCGCGGTCAGGCGCTCCCGCTCCTCCGTGATACGCCGCGCCAGATCCTCAATCTGGCGTTGTATCGCCACAGCCTGCTCGCGGACCCGGGTCAGCTCATTAACCTGCGCCTGGATCTCCTCCAGCGCCTCGCCGGCGGCCTCGGCCTCGGCCTCGGCGGCTTCCAGCGTCGCCTCGTGCTCCGCGCGGCGGGCCAGTTCCGCGTCGATCTCCTCCAACCGCCGGTCGATCTGCTCCAGCTCACCCTCGGCCTTGGAGAGCCGGTCGCGCGCGACCTCACGGTACGCCTCCCAGCGATCCAGGCCCAGGATGGCGCCCAGCACGCGCTTCCGCTGCGCCGGCGACTGGACGGTGAATTCGTCAGCGTTACCCTGGCGCAGATAGGCCGAGTTGACGAAGGTGTCGTAATCCAGGCCCAGGTGCTCGTCAATACGGGCCTGCGTCTCGCGCATGGTGTCCCCGTTGATGGAGATCCAGCCCTCATCGCCCAGCGCCTGAAAATCGAGCACCGAGGTGGTCGAACGCCGTCCGCGCAGCTCGCGACGGCGCAAGATGCGAAAGCGTCGCTCGTCCCCGCCGCGATAGGGCATGCGGAAGACATACTCCACCTCCAGCCACTTCTCGCCGTGGTAGATGAGGTCCTCGTCGTGTCCGTAGGACGCGCGGGAGCGCCCCCAGGCCACCCAGGTGATGGCGTCCAGGAGCGAGGATTTGCCGGCGCCGTTTTCTCCGACCAGACTGGCGAGATGGACGCCGCGCAGGTCGAGGTAGGTCTCGCGGTGAGAGAGGAAGTTCTTGAGATGGAGCTCTTCAGGGATCATATAATCTCAAATTGCAGATGACAAATGACGAATGACAAAAGGTCAGGACTTCAGGTTGCGGGCGACGATGAATTGCTCCCAGCTCTCGGCGCGGGAGGCCGCCGGCTTATTGACCTTGACGTGACGGAAGGCCATCTTGACGGCGTGGATAACGCCGGGCAGATCCTCGCCCTCGAAGACCTTGACCACAAAGTTACCGCCGGGACGCAGCAGCTGTTGAGCGACCGCCAACGCCGCGCGCGCCAGATCCATGGAGAGCACGTGGTCGCGCAGTTTGATCCCCGTGGTCGAAGGCGCCGCGTCGCTGAGCACCACGTCGGCACGCCCCCCCACGGCCTCGATCACCATGTCCTGCACCAGCAGATCGGTCATATCGCCCTGCAGGAAGGTAACGCCGGGCACGGGCTCCATCTCCTGGATATCAAGCGCGACGACTTTGCCTTGCTTGCCGACGAGCCTCCCCGCCACCTGCGACCAGGAGCCGGGTGCAGCGCCGAGGTCGACCACGACGTCGCCTCGTCGGATGACGTTAAAGCGCTCCTGGATCTGCAAGAGCTTGTACGCGGACCGCGCGCGGTATCCCTCGCGTTTGGCCTGCTGGAAGTACTTATCCTGTCCTTCTTGCTTGCGCCAATGCGACATAGGTCCACCTAGGAATGAGTAAATGGCAAATGGGCAAATGACAGATGACCACGCGACTACGCCGGGGTCTCCTCGGACTGACGATAGGGCAAGAAGTCGGGCACGAGCTCGTAGGGCAGACGGCCCCGGATGTGCGTTCCCTCGGCGATGTGCTCCTCCGAGTCGATAAGGCCACGCTCGTGGAAGACGCTCACCAGATCACCGCGCTCAAAGGGCAGCAACACCTCGATCTTCACCATCTCGGATTCCAGCACCTCCTCGATGTGCACCTTGAGTTCTTCCAGCGCGTAGCCGGTGCGCGCCGAGATTGCCACACTGTCAGGCAGATCGCAGAGCGCGCCGCAGGCAGCTTCGGGGTCATCGAAACGATCGACCTTGTTGAGCACGGTGATAATGGGCAGGCCGCCGGCCCCGATCTCATGCAGCGTCTCATAGACGGCATGAGCCTGCGCCAGCGCCTCCGGGTGGCTGGCGTCGATTACGTGCAGAAGCAGGTCGGCCTCGGCGACCTCCTCCAGCGTCGCGCGGAACGCCGCGACCAGCTGGGTCGGCAGCTTCTGAATGAAGCCGACCGTGTCGGTGACGAGCACCACGGTGCCGCCGGGCAGTTCCACCCGGCGCGTCGTGGGATCGAGCGTAGCAAAGAGTTGATCCGCCACGTAGACGCGCGAATCGCTCAGTGCGTTGAGCAGCGTCGATTTGCCGGCGTTGGTGTAGCCGACCAGCGCGACGGTCGGCAAGCCGCTACGGCGGCGGCGCTTGCGGTGGCGCGCGCGATGCGCTCGCACGTCCTCCAGCTCCTCCTTGATGCGCTCGATGCGCCGCCGGATCACGCGCTGGTCGATCTCCAGCCGCGTCTCCCCGGGACCGCGCAGGCCCACGCCGCCCGTCGCACCGCCGGCGCGTCCACCGGCCTGTCGCGTCAGCGCCTGATTGGTCCAGGTCTGCGTGAGGCGGGGTAAACGGTACTCGTACTGGGCCAGCTCGACCTGCAACGCGCCCTCGCGGGTGTCGGCGTGCTGCGCGAAGATGTCCAGGATCAAGCCGGTGCGGTCGATGACCTTGACGTCCGAGCCGAAGATGGCCTCAAGATCCCGCTGGTTGTTGGGATTGAGCTCGTCGTCGAAGACAACGACGTCGACCTCCAACATCTGCAGCTGCTCCGCAATCTCCTTGGCCTTACCGCGGCCGATAAACGTGCCGGCTCGGGGACGATCCAGACTCTGGATCGCCTGGCCGACGACGTCCAATCCGGCGGTCTCGGCCAACCGTTCCAGCTCCGTCAACGACTCGTCGACGGGCCAGGCCGCGGGTCGATACTTGCCGCCAGGCGTCTCGTTCCAATCAACACCGACCAGAAATACCTTCTCCTGTGGGGAGCGCGTGGTCTTTAACGTTCTTGCCATACATCTTCCTTTATGAGATATGCGAAGCCAAATGTGAAGCCTAATGCAAAGCCCCTCTCCCTGGCCTGGCTATTCGTCGACCCGGGAGCACGCAGAGCATGTCGTTTGGATCAATATAGCGTCAACAGCTAATCATAGCCCAAAACCGGCAAGGTTCAACTTCAGCAATTCCCGTTTTGTAGCCGCGATTTCCAAATCGCGTCCACTGCACACGCAAAACGCCCTGCGCGATTGCGAAATCGCGGCTACAACTCGGCGTTTCTTTCCATAACAGGAATTGCTGGTTCAACTTCTATGAGAAGTCCACCAGATATCGGATTTCTCCAAAAGTCTGATGTCTGGCATTGATCGCGGTTAGTTGAGTTCTGATGCAATTGCTCCGTTATGCCACCGGATGCCAATTCTTCAAGGTATGCTAAAATTATAGTGTGATAAATATGAAGAAGGTTACAGACGCAGATCAATGGGATGAAGCACTGTTAGCTCTGCCTGTGCCGCACGCGCTTCAAAGCTGGAACTGGGGCGCGTTCAAGGCGCGTCACGGCTGGGAACCCCACCGCTGGTTGTGGGAAGAGGGAGACGCCCCCGTGGCCGCCGCGCAGGTGTTAATTCAAGCCCGACACGGCCTCAAGATAGGCTACGTCACCAAGGGACCGATCACGGATTGGAGCGACCCGGACGTCGTGACCACGCTGCTCGAGGGATTGAAGCAGCTGGCCCACGAGACGTCCCTGCTCCTCCTCAAGATCGACCCGGACGTCCGGGCAGATACGCAGGACGGCAAAGCCATTCAACAGCTGCTCAGGAAACGGCGATGGCAGCGCTCCTTCGAGGACATTCAGTTCTGCAACACCATGCACCTGGATATCTCCCCGGATCTCGATACCATCCTGATGGACATGAAGTCCAAGTGGCGCTACAACATACGGTTGGCAGCGCGGCGCGGCGTGGAAGTGCGCGAGGTCAAGAGCGAGGAACTGCCTGCCCTCTACGAGATGTACGAGGAGACCGCGGAGCGCCAGGAGTTTATCATCCGGGATAAGACGTATTACCTGGATGCCTGGCGGACGTTCATCGACGCCGGCCTGGCGACGCCGCTGGTGGCGGAATACGACGGCGACCAGGTCGGGATGCTGATCCTCTTCCACTTCGGCGAGCGGGCGTGGTACATGTACGGCGCCTCGCGGGAGCAGCACCGCGAGCACATGCCCAACCATCGCCTGCAGTGGGAGGCGATCCGGCACGCCAAGCGCAAGGGCTGCACGCTCTACGATCTCTGGGGCGCGCCCGACGAACTCAACGAGAGCGATCCCCTGTGGGGCGTCTATCGCTTCAAGAAAGGCTTCGGAGCGGAGTTCGTGCCGCACATCGGCGCCTACGACTACGCGCCCAACCGCCTCCTCTACCAAATCTACAGATTCCTGCGCCCCCGGCTGGTTAACCTGGCGCAACGCCGCCATTGGACGCAGAAGGATTAGGGAAGCGAACCTATGCGCATACTGATCACCGGAGGCGCCGGTTTCCTGGGGAGCGCACTCGCCAACACGCTGGTGGAGCGTCAGCACGAGGTACTGGTTGTCGACGACCTGAGCGCCGGCAGCCCGGAGGCGCTGGACGAGCGGGTTCTTCTGCACCGCACCTCGGTGCTCGACCGCCCCAAACTGTGGACGCTGCTGCACGGCGTCGACTGCGTCTATCATCTCGCGGCGCGGGTGCTGGTCGCGGAGTCGGTGCTCTACCCTCGCGAGTATAACCAGGTCAACGTGGGCGGTACGGTCGCCCTGCTGGAAGCCATGCGCGACGTCCAGATTCCCCGGCTAATCCTCGCGTCGTCGGGCGCCATCTACGGCGAGCAGGCGTCGCATCCGGCCTCCGAGGATCTCTCACCCAACCCACGCTCGCCCTACGCCGTCAGCAAGCTCTCCGCGGAGTATTACGTTCACACCATCGGCGCGCTCTGGGAGATCTCCACCACGGCCCTGCGCATCTTCAACGCCTACGGGCCGGGGCAGGCTATCCCGCCCTCGCACGCACCGGTGGTGCCCCGCTTCCTGCAACAGGCGACGGGCGGCGGCTCCCTGGTCATCTTCGGAAACGGGGAGCAGACCCGCGACTTCGTCTACATCGATGACGTAGTACGCGCGTTAATCGCTGCCGGCGAAGCCGAGGGCATCAATCGCAAAACCATCAACGTGGGCAGCGGCGCCGAGACGTCGATCAACGCGCTGGCCCATCAGGTGCTGAAGATCACGGCGTCGCGGAGCAACACCATTCATAGCGCTAAAGGCGGCGCCGGGGTCTCCCGATTGCGAGCGGACCTGACGCTCGCCCGCAAATACCTGGAGTACGAGCCACAGGTCCCTCTTGAAGAGGGACTGCGCAAGACGTTGGCTCTGGACCCGCGCTTTCAGGGAGACAGGTGAGGATTTCCGTGAATACACCGGAGGGCACTATGAACCAATTGCGCGAGTCGTGCCCATCCGCTGGGACTTGCGGGAGTTATATGATTCTCTTACCGAGCGCCGAGCTAGGAGCGTATCTGGAAGCACGGCGCGCAAACACAGTCGCCACGGCGTTGAGGAGGCCGATATGTTGATTACCCATGCTCAAATCGCAACCCTGGGCGAATCCCCCCGACTAATTGATGATGGAGCGCTACTGATCCAAGGCAACAAGATCGCAGCCGTCGACAGCACGGCCCGCCTGACCCAAGCGTATCCTAACGAGGAACGCCTGGACGCCGGCGGGCAGTTGGCGCTCCCGGCGGCGCTCTGCGGACACACGCACTTCTACGGCGCCTTCGCGCGCGGCTGGTCCTACCCTGGCCCGGACGCCGGCGGCTTCGGGGAGATTCTGGAGCGGCTCTGGTGGCGGCTGGACAAGCTGCTGACGCTCGAAGATATCCGCGCCTCCACGCAGGCCTGTCTGGTCGACGCCATCAAGCACGGCACCACGACGCTTATCGATCACCACGCCAGCCCCAACGCCATCGCCGGATCCCTGGACGTCATCGCGCATGAGATCGTCGAGGCCGGCGTGCGGGCCGCCCTCTGCTACGAGGTCACCGACCGTGACGGGCCGGAGAGGACCAAGACGGGCATTGCCGAGAACGCCCGCTTCCTCCGTCGCCTGCATGGCGCGCCACACGTTCAGCTTGCCGCCAGCTTCGGCCTTCACGCTTCCCTCACCCTGAGCGACGCGACGCTCGCCGCTGCCGTGGCCTCAGCCGCGAGCTGGAACGTCGGCTTTCACATCCACGGCGCCGAGGGCCAGGAGGACGTCGAGGACAGTCTGAAGAAGTACGGCAAGCGCGTCATCCACCGCCTCCACGACACCGGCATCCTGGGCCCGGACACCATCGTGGCCCACGCCGTTCACGTGGACGAGGAAGAGATGGAGATCCTGGCGGACACCGAAACCTGGGTCACCCATCAGCCCCGCTCCAACATGAACAACGCCGTCGGTACAGCGCCGGTCCCGGAGCTGCTGCGACGCGGCGTCAAGATCGCGCTGGGCAACGACGGCTTCAGCAACAACATGTTCGCGGAGATGAAAACCGCCTACCTGGTCCACAAGCTGGCGCAGCGCGATCCGCGGGCGATGCCCGCCGACCGCGTCTTTGAGCTGGCCTACGCGAACAACGCGCGGCTGGCCCGGCGCTTCTGGGCCGACCTGCAACTGGGCGAACTGACGCCGGGCGCGACGGCGGACGTCGTCCTGATCGACTACCATCCCCCGACGCCGCTGACCGCCGGCAATCTCCCCTGGCACCTGCTCTTCGGCTACGAGGCCTCCCTGATCACCACCACCATCAGCGGCGGCGAGCTGCTGATGCGCGATCGAGAGGTGCTCACGCTGGATGAGGAGGCCGTCGCAGCCAGAGCGCGGGAGCTGGCCGGTCGGCTCTGGGAACGCGCACGAGAGATATGACATCCTATACCCCAATCATCCTCAACCTTCCCTTGATAAAACGTTGAACAGCTGTTAAAATGATGCCATGCGGATCGACATCCTAACCTTGTTTCCCGCGATGTTCCTGGGCCCACTACAAGAAAGCATCTTGAAACGGGCACAGGAACAAGGCCTGCTCCAAATTTACGTCCACCAGCTGCGCGATTATGCTTTTGATCGCCAGCAGATGACCGACGATCTGCCTTATGGCGGTGGGGCAGGGATGGTCATGAAGCCGGAACCGATCTTTCGAGCCGTTAAGGCATTGCTTCCTGAACCGGACACCCCCGTCATCTTGCTTTCACCCCAGGGACGGAGATTAACACAACCGCGTGCCCAGGAGCTGGCGCAACAGCAACGGGTACTCTTTATCTGCGGGCGCTACGAGGGTGTCGACGAGCGGGTCCGCGAGCACCTGGCTACGGAAGAGCTGTCCATTGGCGACTACGTGCTCACCGGCGGTGAACTGGCGGCCATGGTGACGATCGACGCGCTGGCCCGGTGGATTCCCGGCGTTCTGGGAACCGGCGAGAGCGCCGAGCAGGACACCTTTGCGAGCGGAATTCTGGAGGGGCCGGCATACACGCGACCGGTCGAATACCGGGGCCTGGAAGTACCGTCGGTGCTGCTTTCGGGCAATCACGCCGCCATCGCGCGGTGGAAACGGGAACAGGCGCTTCGACGCACGTGGCAACGACGTCCGGAACTTCTTGAGAAGGCCGTGTTGAGCGCCGAGGATCGAGAATATCTGGAACACCTTCAAGAGGGTGAGACCGACAGAAACAACACCTAGGCAGGGAACCAATCGCCGGCGGGGAGAAAGGAAACATCCGGTATGCTGGATAAGAACTTGATCGAACGACTTAAAAATGAAGATCTGGCAGCGTTGGGCCTGCTTTATGAGCGCTACAAGGACATGGTCTACCGCACCGCACTGGCGACGACGCGAGATCAGCGCGCGGCAGAGGATATCCTGCAGGAGTGCTTCGTGCGTCTCTACACGTACGCGGACTCCGTGGACTCCGCGCGGCCCCTGAAGCCGTGGCTCTACCGGGTCACGCTCAACCTGGTCTACGATTGGTCGGCCCAGCGTCGTTGGGCCCAGCCCATCACAGATCTCCTGGAATGGTTCTCCGAACTGCCCAATACGTTCCCCACCCCGGCGCGTAAGGCCGAGGAAAATGAGACCATTCACCTGGTCCACGAGGTGATCGAAGAGCTCCCGGCTACTCACCGAACGGTCGTGGTGCTCTACTACCTCGAGAGCTTACCGCTCGAAGAGATCAGCCGGATCCTCGAGATCCCCGAAGGGACAGTGAAGTCCCGCCTGCATTACGCCCGCAATCGGCTGAAGGAACGCCTGACCCGTCGCCAACGCCCCGTCCCCGAGATGATCTACGAGTTCACCTGAGAGCTCTCCACCCGATGTGCTCAAGTGACGTTTGTCGTTATGACGCGCCAGAAATTTAAGTAACCTCTCATGTTATCCTCTTCGCAGTGAGCTAGGATTTGACTTTGCCCCCCACCCTATTAGAATTAGTGCTTGTGTGAGCGCTACGAGCGACGTAGAATACCGGGACTCCATAGAGCCCGGAAGCGTCGCCGGAGAACGACACACTTATCTAGCAAGCGATCGACAACCCGAAAAGCCACCGAATGCATGAGGAGCCCACATCCGCCTTGCGAAAAGAAGCCCTCTAGCTGTAAAGAGACGCCTTGGGTGGAACTCGAGCTAAGGAGTGAGAATGCGCATCAAAAAAGTCCTATCGTTATTGGCGCTGTTCAGCGCCGCACTGCTGTTCTTCACAAATTGTACCCCACCCCCCGTCAGTACGCCCGGCTCCACGCCCTCACCGGAACCGACCGAAACCTCGACGCCGACCGACGTACCCGAACCGACGCCTACGTTCACGCCGACGCCGCTGCCGCCAAAGACGTTGGTTGTCTGCCAGCCGGCGGAACCGGATTCGCTCTATCTCTACGGGAACTCCTGGATTGAGGCGCGACACATCCAGGAAGCGCTGTACGATGGCCCCATCGACAACCGCGCCTACAGCCATCAGCCGGTCATCCTGGAGAAACTGCCCAGCCTGGCCGACGGCGACGCACTCCTCAACAGGATCATCGTGCAGGCCGGCGACGCCGTCGTCGACGCCTACGGCGCTCCGGTCAACCTGGAAGAAGGGATGCTGATCTATCCCACCGGCTGTCGCAGCGCCGAGTGTGCAGTGGAATTTGATGGGGAACCGGTCGAGATGGATCGACTGGTGGTAACGTTCCGCCTCAAAGAGGGCATCACCTGGTCCGACGGCGAGCCGGTGACCGCGTACGACTCCATCTACAGCTACGAGCTTCGCCAGGCGCCCGAGACTCCCACCTCAAAATACACGGAGCTGCGCACCGCCTCCTACGTCGCCACCGACCGATTGACGGTTGCGTGGACGGGGCTGCCAGGCTTCTTTGACAGCGACTATCTCCTCAACTTCTACCCGCCGCTGCCTCGCCACCTGTGGCAGGAGACGCTGGACTACGACGCCGCCGAGGTGCTGGAGTCCGAAGAGGCCAACCGCACCCCTCTGGGCTGGGGCCCCTTTATGATCAGTGAGTGGATCACCGGCGATCACATCACCCTGGTCAAGAACCCCAATTACTTCCGGGCGGACGAGGGCCTTCCTCACGTTCACACCGTCATCTTTCGTTTCATAAAGAACAGCAACACCGCCATAGCGCAGCTGCTTTCCGGCGAGTGCGACATCGTCACCCAAGATGCTGACCTGGAAGATCAGACGGAGCTGCTCCTGGAGATGCAGAAGCACGGCGTGTTGGAGCCCGCCATCATCCCCGACACGCTCTGGGAGCACGTCAACTTTGGGATCAATCCGGCGCCCAGCTACGATCGTCCCGATTTCTTCGAGGACAAGCGTGTGCGGCAAGCCATCGCCTATTGCCTCAACCGACAGAACGTCATAGACAGGCTATTGCACGGACGGGCAGCGTTCCTGGATACGTACGTGCCGCCGACGCACCCGCTCTCCGCCGGAGACGTGATCACCACATATCCGTACGATCCAGCCCGGGGGATCCAGATTCTCGAGGAGCTGGGCTGGGTGGACGAAAATGAGGACGGCGTCCGCGAGGCGCAGGGCGTCGACGGTGTACGAAACGGCACGCGCCTGGCCTTCACCTGGTTAACGACCAGCCAGACGCTTCACAAGCGTTATCAGGAACAGTTTCAGCAGGATCTGGCGGATTGTGGCATAGCGGTCACGCTTGAGAACCTGCCCCTGCTGGAGTTCTTCGCGCGCAGCGCGGAAGGGCCGCTCTACGGACGTCGCTTCGACTTGAGCTCCTTCGCCTGGTCGGCAGGCACCCAGATCCCACCCTGCGATCTCTACCTGAGCACGGAGATCCCCGACGAGGACAACGCCTGGTCAGGCTCCAACTTCTCGGGGTTCTCCAATGAAGCCTACGACGCCGCCTGTGCACAGGCGTTGCGTTCGCTGCCGGGCACCGCGGAATACGAGGCAGCACATCGGGAAACGCAGCTGATCTTCAGCGAGGAGCTGCCGACGCTGCCGCTCTTCACCCGCCTCAAGATCGCAGTCACACGCCCCGAAGTGCTGGGCTTCGCGCCGGACACCACGGAGGATTCGGAGCTGTGGAATATCGAGGAGTTGGACCTGGAGCAATAACGCGCAGCGCCACGACCGGAAATGAACTCAGAGAAAACCCTCCGGGGATTCACCCCCGGAGGGTTTTCCTTACCTCTTAACGCTGCTGTCTGAAGGCGTTCAGAAGTTCAGAATCAAAATCGTCACGTTTCCGCACCTGCTCCCGGGCATAAAAGGCACTGCCTAGCAGGCCCAAAAACAGTCCCACAAAGGAAGCTCCGTAGGAGAGCAGACTCAGCCAGAAAGTCGCCGCAACGATTCGGAGCACCATCAACACGGGCCCCACGACCCCCAGGACCACCAGTATCAAGCCGATAACGATAAATTTGCGCGGTTGGATCCACATTATTCGTACAACCAACACGCGACCTGGTGCTTGGGATCAGGCTCGAAATAGGGCGGTGTTTCCACATCACACTTCCCCTCCATGAAGTGGGGACAGCGGGGATGGAACCGGCAGGCGCTCGGAGGATTGACCAAACTTGGCGGCTCACCTGGCGGCACGTCTCGAAGTTTGGTGGCGTTATCGGCGTCGGGATCGGATGTCGCTGCAAGCAGCGCATGCGTGTAAGGGTGATAGGGGCTGTTGATTAGGTCGTTGATCTGAGACTTCTCAACCGCCTGACCCGCGTACATCACAAAGATCCGCTCGGAGAAATACCGTACCGTCGAGAGATCGTGCGTGATGTAGATCACCGCCAGATCGTGCCTTTCCTGCAACCTCCGCAACAACTTGAGAATCTCCACGCGGACCGATGCGTCGAGCATGGAGACCGGCTCATCGGCGACGATCAGCTTCGGCTCCAAGAGCATCGCCCGGCTAATCACGATCCGCTGCTGCTGCCCACCACTCAACATGTGGGGAAATTTGGGCAGGAACTCATCCGCCGGCGCCATCTTGACCTCTTCCAACGTCCTCCGAATAAGCTTTTGGCGCTTCTCCTTGGACTTCACACCGTTGATGATCAGCGGCTCCTCAAGGATGCGCTCGACCGTCATAAAGGGCGCCAACGCGCCATAGGGATCCTGCTGCACAAAGCCGATCTTCGCCCGATAGTTGCGCAAGGCTGTTCCCCGCTGTTCGACGAGTCGCATGCCATCAAAGGTCACAGTGCCCTCAGTGGGCGTATTCAACCCTAAGATGGTCTTCATCAGGGTAGTCTTTCCACAACCACTTTCGCCTACGACGGCGATGGTTTCATTGGCGTGCAAATCGAAGGTTATACCATCGACAGCCCGCACATACCCAGCATGTCCGATGCCGAACTTGCGCAGCTCGAACCAGACACGCAGATCCTTAACTGATAACAACACGCCGTCATCAGAGACCCAACTCTCGTTATCCATTGTCACTGCCTCATCATGACCCTGAGTATTCATTTGAACGGACATCTATCCTCTCCTCGGCTCACGCGTATAACCAGCATTTCACTTCACGTCCGTCCTGCTTAAAGGTCGGTGGATCTTCATTACAGGGCTCAAAGCGTCGCGGACAACGTTCCGCAAAGCGACAGCCGGTGGGCGGGTTAAGTAAGCTGGGCGGTTGCCCGGTGATGAAATCGGGTTCTTGATCACCACGCAAGCGGGGCACACTGTCCATCAGTTTCTTCGAGTACGGATGAAGGGGATGGTCAAAGAAACGGTGCGCGTCGCTGCGCTCCACAATCTGACCGGCGTACATCACCGCCACACTGTTCGCCAGCTCACTGGAGGTGGCAATATCGTGCGTGATGAGGATAAAACTGATGCCCAGGTTGCTCTTGATCTGCTTGAGCACGTTGAAAATATTCGCCTGGGTCAACACGTCCAGCGCGGAGGTCGGCTCGTCAAGCACAATCAGGTCCGGCGAGGTCACCAGCGACATGGCGATAGCCACCCGCTGCCGCATACCACCGCTCAACTCAAAAGCGTAACGATTCATGAAGTCCAGGGGCACCCCTACATGCTGGAACATCCTACCGGCCTGTTCCAACGCATCCTCCTTACTCACACCACTGTGGATGATGGAGGGTTCCGCCACCTGATCTCCCACCTTCAAGACCGGATTCAGTGCGTTCATAGCAGCCTGCGGCACCATGGACATGCGCACCCAACGCACCTGACGGCGGTACTGTTCATCCGTCAGCTCCATGACGTCTTTACTGCGCAGGCGAACCTCGCCGTCGTAGGCGTGCACATTGCGGGGCAACAACCGCAGGATGGCCCTGGCCAAAGAGGTCTTGCCGCACCCCGACTCCCCGACGACCACTACCGCTTCGTCCTCATTCAACTGGAAATTCACCCCATCTACCGCACGTACCACACCTTTGCTGGTGCTGAATTGCAGGATCAGGTCTTTCACGTCAAGTAACAGTTCTTTTTCGGCCATGGCTTATACCTCTCTCAAACGGGGATTGAAGATACGATCCATCGCAAAACCCACCATAGCAAACGCAAGCCCCGTAACCATCAATAATACAGCCGGCTGCAAAATCCAATAGTATTGACCATTGTACAACGCACCGTTCGAGCGCGCGTCCTCAATGACCTTCCCCCAGGTCGGTAACGTGGGGTCGCCAAGCCCCAACAGGGCCAACGACGCCTCCAAGAAGACGAACGAGGGAATCGAACTCACTAACTGGGGAATCAGCACCGGGATAATGCGGGGGACCAGGTAGAAGACGATGATCCGCCAGTTACCTGCTCCGTAGGCTTGAGCAGCTTCAATATAGTCAGACTCCTTGATCTGCAGGAAGGTCGCCCGGTAGTTCTTGATCGCCGCACCAAAGATGCTTAAGAGGATGACCCAGCCTAACAACAACCAGATACTGCGACCAATGAACATCCCAACCATAATGAGAATAGGCAAAAAGGGTAACAACATGTTGATCTCGGTGATGCGCTGGATCAGACTGTCCACAACGCCACCGTACCAGACGCCGATGGCGGCGATAATCATGGTGGTGACGGTGGTACCCAACGCTGCCAGCAAACCAAACGACAGAGCAATAGGCGTTCCCCACAACAGGGCCACGCCCAAATCCCGCCGCCGATGATCGGTGCCGGCGACACCATGCACCTTCCCGAAAAGCACGAGTTTGGCGTCGAGGTCGGAATCCTCCTCAAAGGTGACCGCCTCAACCAGCAGCGTATAGGTCCCTTTAATGGGAACACGAACGCCCTCTTCCTGTTCGAGATCCGTGAAGAGACCAATACTGGGATCTATACCTCCCAGGCGGCGCGTCAGGCGCTCGTCCTGGTTAATGCGGTAGGTTTCACCGCCCCGGGCCGAGCGTTCACCCAGCCGGATCTCCTCACCATCGGGCCGGATCCAGGTCATGGAGACGTGAGGAGCACGCTCTTCGTACTCAGGGCTGAAGACCAGTCTCAGCGACTGGGGAAACGCATCGTAGGTATACTCAAAGGGGAATTCCATCACCACGTCATACATATCCTCAGCAATCTCAGTCCGGGATTTGGTCACCCCGTCGTCGTCAACGCGGCGCACGATGGTCTCCGGCAACTTCTGGCTGCGAAAGAGGTTAAGCCACGCCGGAGGCGTCGTACGAGGGGTCTCCCCCCAGACGTCCTCGCCGCCACGCCAGAGACGAATCGCCTCGTTATAAGGAATGGTTGCCACTGCATAAATTGCCACCCCAAACAGTCCTACAATGATCAGCAGCCCGACAATTGCCGAGGGATATTGACGAATATCTGCAAGCGTCTGTCTCAGCCATTTCATTAGTGTGCTCCTTCACTACCCACACGCACCCGGGGATCGACCAGGGCGTAGATAAAGTCCAGCAAAAAGACCGTGGTGGCCAGCAGGTACGCGTAGATCACCGTAGAGCCGACGATCACGGGCGAATCGAAGAGACCGATAGCCTGATAGAGCAACCGTCCCAATCCAGGCCAGTTGAAGATGGTCTCCGCGATAATGGCGCCCTGCCACAGAGTGATCAACATCAGCGCAAAGCTGGTGACGATATACGGTAACGTCGGACGCAGGATATAGCGGCGTTCGACCTCGCGGGAGGAAAGCCCCTTGGCCCGCGCCAACTCCACGTAATCCTCCATGGAGAAGATCAGGAAGAAGGTGCGCCAACCGTAGACGCTGCCAAAGAAGCCGCTGATCAGCCAGGCGATCACCGGTAGAATCAGGTGCCGCCCAATGCTCAACGCACGCTCCAGCGTATCCTCCGGCGGTGGCGCCTTCACCATCCCTCCGAAGGGCAGCCAGCCCAAGAGGGCAGCGAAGATCAGGATCAGAAAGAGGCCGTAAAACCAGGCCGGCGCTGCGGAGATCGGCGAGAGGCCAATGACGACCTTATCTATAATACTTCCATAGTTGCGTGAGAGGGTGAGCGCAAAAAAGAGGCTGAGAAAAAACAGCAGCAGGTTCGACGTCACCATAAAGAGCAGCGTCGGCGGCAGGCGCTCCAGGATGATATTGCGCACCATCCGGGAACCAGCGTCACTGGACATAAACTGCGCCCGCCCCAGATCGAGCCGCAGGGCGTTCCACAGAAATCTGAAACTGCGAATCATAAACGGCTGATCCAGGCCCAGACGGCGCTCCTCGACGGCTACAAGCTCGTCGATCATCTCGAGACGTTCCTCCGTTGGCAACTTTCGGAGCTCCGGGTCCATATTGATCTGAATGGAGATTCGCTCCCGGGCCTGCCCGATGATCATCTGGTCGACGTAACCACCCATGTTGGCGATGAGGATGGCGACGCGTTTACGCCGGGCCACGTCGGCCGGTTCAGCT
>CAZCPK010000008.1:0-23760 GCA_964500755.1 uncultured Anaerolineales bacterium | reverse complement strand
CTGTGCCCTTCGTGTCTCTGTGGTGAGATATTTAGTTATTTCAGTAGAGTCAAATTTAGTATTGAAAAATCCGTCAGACTGACGTATAGTGAAATTGAAACCAGTCCACAATAGGTCACCACATCCAGCAAGAGGAGGTTCCTTATGGCAGTCATCACCATCTCTCGGCAATACGGCAGCAAGGGCGATGAGATCGGACGACGGCTCTGCGAAGTCCTAGGATACAAGTACTTCGACAAGCGCCTGATGGCGGAGGTCGCTTCCGAGGTGGATCTCTCCGAAGAAGCACTGGTAGACTTCTCTGACGCGCAATACCGGGTGCGGGGGTTCCTCGACCGGCTCCTGGACCGCTCCCGGAGCTTGGCGGAGATCGACACCTGGGAGGAAGAGCGTACGACGGAGGAACAACGGTGGATTGAGGAGCTCAACGAGGAGGAGAGCATCCAGCTGGTGCAAAAGACCATCCGGGGCGCATACAATCAAGGTAACGTCGTGATCATGGGCCGGGGCGGACAAGTGCTCCTTCAGGACATGCCCGGCGTGCTGCACGTGCGGATCGAAGGCACGTTGGGGTCGCGGGTCATGCACGTAAAGTCCGAGAAGAACGTCACCGTCGGCGAGGCGGAACGGCTGACCAAGGAGCGCGACCGGGCGGCCTCCGCTTATCTCAAACGCTTCTACGACGTCGACTGGTCCAACGCCATGCATTACCACCTCGTCATCAACACCAGCAAGTGGGAAGTGGACGCGGTCGTGCAGCTGATCGTCACCGCCGTCAGCAACCTGCGTCGCAGTAAACTGGCCTAGGCCGCATGTCTGACACCCCCGACACGCCCCGGCTGCTCGCCGACGCCATGCTGGGCAAGCTCGCGCGTTGGCTGCGCTTACTGGGCTACGACACCCTCTATCTGCAGGCCGACGATGATTACCTCGCGCATCGGTCGCGGGCGGAGCAGCGCATGTTGCTCACCCGCGACCGGGAGCTGGCCCGGCGGCGCGGCCTGGACGCCGTCGAGATCCACGCCCAGACGCTGGACGAGCAGCTGGCGCAGGTCGTGAGCACCGTCGGCCCGCCGGCAGATACAACACCGCGCTGCATGCAATGCAACGTGCCCTTGAAACCCCTCTCCAGGGCGGAGGCGCGCGATCACGTCCCGGCCTACGTCGCCCGGACCCACGAGGAATTCAATCGCTGTCCAAAATGCCAGAAGATCACCTGGCGCGGTAGCCACTGGGAACAGATCCAGGCCCGTCTTGAGGGCATACTATCCCCTTCGGGTTTCTGAAACAATTCGGCGAGCGAAGACGAGCTCAACGCCTCACGACGCCCGTAGGCGAGAGCCAGGCAGACGAAGCCGGGGTGGTGAGTAAGGCCAGCTGGGGAAAGGCGTTGATCAGTCCAAGAGAGCCTCAGAACCGCTTCGTTTGCCCCGTTCGCGAAATGGTTGACAAATTTGAGCGTTCCGCTATAATGCCTTTGTAGCCGGCCCACCTGGGTTCGGCTTCTTATTGTGTATCTTGGGGAGGAAGCATCGTGTACGCAGTTGTAAAATCAGGCGCACATCAATACAAAGCGCAAGTTGATAGCGAGCTTATCGTTGAACGGCTCCCCGATCCAGTGGGGACGCAGGTTGAATTCGATGAGGTCTATCTGATTGCCGATGATGACGATATTTTGGTTGGTCAACCGATCGTGCCGGGCGCCAAGGTCGTCGCGACGATCATGGAAGAAGTAAAGGGTCCGAAAATCCGCATCTTTAAGCACCATCCCAGAAAGCGCTATCGTCGGCGGCAGGGCCACCGACAGATCTATACGCGCCTGCGGGTAGATGAAATTGTTAGGGAAGAAGCGGAGGAGTAAATGGCACGGAAAAAGACATCGGGCAGCAATGGTCGGGATAGTAACGCCAAACGTCGGGGCGTAAAACGGTACGGCGGGCAGCGCGTGCGGGCGGGGAATATTCTCGTCCGACAGGTGGGAATGCGGATCAAGCCCGGCGCTAACGTCGGTATGGGTAGAGACTACACGCTCTTTGCGTTGGCCGACGGCATTGTCGACTACGACATCGTCCACGGGCGCAAACGCGTCAACGTCCGCCCCGAAGGAGGTGTGTAGACATGAAAGAGAACGTTCATCCGGAGTGGTACCCGGAGGCTGAGGTCGTCTGTGCCTGCGGCAACACCTGGACCGTCGGCGCGACCGTACCGGAGTTGCGCGTTGACATCTGCTCCAACTGCCACCCGTTCTTCACCGGGGAGCAACGCATCATTGACACCGAGGGGCAGGTTGATCGCTTTATGCGCCGTTTGAAGGCGCGCGAAGAGATGCGCGAGGAAAGGAAACGGCGCGAGGAAGAGCGCACGTCACCGGAAATCGCCATCGAAGATCTGGAGCTCAAGACTCGCGTGGAGAACTTGCTGCTGGAAGAAGGCTTTGAGCAGGTGGGGGACGTCCTTGAACGACTGGAAGAGGGCGAAGAGAGCCTCACCGACATTCGTGGCTTTGGCTTGAAGGCCCTGGCCGATCTAAAAAAGACGCTTCGAGCGCGTGGCTACACTCTGCCCGGTGATGAACCGGAGGAGGAATCCGCCGGCGGAGAGGCAGAGGACAGCGAAACCGCATAAGACAAGCGGCGGGGCAGGTCGATAGCCTGCCCCGCTTTTTTTGTTTTCCCCTTATCCTTCCGACAACCCAAGGAGACGTGCTATGTACGGTAAGCCCAGCGGCGGTTGGGTTGAAGTGATCTGCGGTAGCATGTTCAGCGGCAAGACCGAAGAGCTGATCCGCCGGCTGCATCGCGCCCAAATTGCCCGACAACGCGTCCAGGTTTTCAAGCAGGCCCTCGACCAACGCTACAGCGAGGCCTCTATCGCCTCGCACAACGGCCTGGAGGAGAAAGCCATCCCCGTCCGAGACAGCGTCGAGCTCCGCGCCCTCATCGACGAGGATGCCGACGTCGTCGCCATCGACGAGGTACAATTCTTCGACGGAGATATCGTGGAACTCTGTGAGGCTCTGGCGAACGGTGGGAAGCGGGTGATTTGCGCCGGCCTCGACATGGATTTCCGGGGGGAGCCGTTTGGTCCACTCCCCGCTCTACTTGCCATTGCCGAACAGGTCGACAAGCTGCAGGCAATCTGCGTCGTCTGTGGAGGCCCCGCCAGCCGCTCGCAACGCCTCATCGACGGGCGACCGGCCTACTACGAGGATCCCACCGTGCTCGTGGCCGCCGCCGAGGTCTACGAGGCACGCTGTCGCGGCTGCCACACGGTCCCCCACCGCGATACCGGCGCCAAATCAACCAGCCAGAAAGAGGAGAGGTAGAGATCATGATCGACGTTCCGGTACCCGATTCTGTAAAACGTGTACTGCTCACCGAGACCGACATCGAGGAGCGCACCCAGGCGCTGGCCGATCAGATCAGCGCGGAGTACGCCGGCATCCGCAATGAGGATTTTATCCTCGTCGGGGTGCTCAAGGGCGCCTTTATCTTTATGGCCGACCTCACCCGGCGACTCACCGTGCCTCATCGCGTAGATTTCATCGCCCTGTCCAGCTACCAGGACAAGGCCCAAGCCACCGGCGCCGTCCGTCTTATCATGGACACCCGCGCCGACATGGCGGGACGACACGTACTCATCGTCGAGGACATCATCGACACCGGCTATACGCTCTCCTACCTGCAGCGTCTCTTCGCGGCCCGCAGCCCGGCCTCCTTGCGCACCTGCACGTTGCTGAGTAAGCCCGACCGCCGGGAAGTCGACGTCGAGGTCGACTATCTCGGCTTTGAGATCCCCAACGTATGGGTGGTAGGATACGGGCTGGACTACGCCGACCGCTTCCGCACCCTGCCCTACATAGGTGAGCTGAAGTCGCGGGTTTACAGTTAATCCCGGCCCGAGGAGTGTCCCCCGATGACCATATACGATGATTTGGAAAAGACGCTAATTTCGGAGGAGGAGCTTCAAACGCGCATCCGGACGCTGGCGAGTGAGATGAACGCCGTCTACACCGACGACGACCTCCCCTTGCTCGTCTGTATCCTCAAGGGTGCCTTTATGTTCCTTGGCGACCTGGTGCGCCACCTGGATTTTCGCCACGAAATCGATTTTATGGAGATCTCCAGCTACGGCGACCAGACGAAGAGCAGCGGCATCGTGCGCATCCTGCTGGATCTCGCCAGCAGCATCGCCGATCGAAACGTCGTCATCGTCGAGGACATCGTCGATACCGGCCACACGCTGCACTACATCCTGCGCAATCTGCGTACCCGTGAACCCGCGAGCTTACGCACCTGTTCCTTGCTCAACAAGCCCAGCCGCCGGGAGATCGACGTCCCCGTGGATTTTATCGGCTTCGAGGTGCCCGACGAGTTCGTCATCGGATACGGTCTCGATTACGCAGAACAGTATCGTAATCTACCCCTGATCGGCGTGCTCAAACCGGAGGTCTACAAGGACCCCGATTGACGGCTCTGGAAGCCTTCAGCGCAGCCCCCTCAGAAAGCCGACGTTCCGAGCGAGCTCCCAATCGCAGGATGTCGGGTTTTTTCTTTTTCACTAACGCTACAACGAGACTTTCTTCCTGGGACACGGATTGACACGGATCTCACAGATTTTCTCTCTCATTACTCCGGGGATATCCGTGTGAATCGGCCACCCGTTTGACGCAATGACTGAATTTATGCCTCACTTTCGGCAAAATCGCGTTGCAGTACGAACAGGGCTCCAGTAATCGCACCAAAGCTATTCCGAGGTTCTGGTCGGTTACATCTTCTCACCTGGTGAGGTCCCCAATAAGAGGGTATACGACAGAATATAGGAAAAAATGAGATTGCTGTCTTTCAAACCGGCGCTAGGTAGCCGCGAAATCCATTTCGCGCTTCAGAGTGCGCGATTTAGAAATCGGGGCTACATTTCCCCAATAATTTGTCTTATACCCCCCAGTAAGAGGCACGATTGAAGGGACGTCTAAGGTAATGTATAATATATCCAATTTCGGGAGCACAGATGACAATTCGACAACTGAAACTCGCAAATCTCTTTATCTGGAGTGGCGTTGCGCTCCTACTGCTGGCGCTGGCGCTCAGCTATCCCACCCTGTCAACCTACCTGACTTCGTTACGGCAAATCCGACAGCTCGCAACAGCGCCCGCTCTGGACGAGGCGTTGGTCCGTGAGGAAAACGGCTCTCCCAACCTTCTGCCCTTCGAGGGGGAACAGGGAAGGTATCGTAACCTCGGCGCGCTATTGGAGGGGGAGCCGGATACCCCCACCTCCTCAACCCCGCTAACACCGACACCGACGCGGACCCTCACATCCGAACCCATCGCCGATTCGACAGCGCCCGAGACCACGCCCACCTCACGCCCACCCACCGCCACCCCACGCCCGACAGCCACACCCACGGGCGTGGCGCCTGAGAGCCTGAGCATCCCGGAGATCGACCTGGAAGCCCCCATTATCCCCATTGGTTGGGAGACAGAGGGCAGCGGGGACAACGTCCAGACCATCTGGCAGGTCCCGGATTGGCGCGCCGCCGGCTGGCACGACACGTCCGTCCCCCTGGGCGTACCGGGCAACACCGTCCTTAACGGACATAACACCACCCGGGGCGAGGTCTTCCGGGATCTTTACAAATTGGCGGAGGGTGACGCGATCTTCGTCACCGGAGCCAATGACGTCACGTTCACCTACACCATAGAAGACATCTACATCGTGGAAGAAGCCGGACAACCGCTGGAAGTGCGCATCCAAAACGCCCGTTACATCCAACCGACGACCGACGAACGTCTCACGCTCATCACCTGTCATCCCTACGCCAGCACGCGCTACCGCCTGATCATCATCGCCAAGCCGGCGGATCGTCCAGATAACCTAGAATAGGAGAAGAGGCATGCTCATGAAATTGCTGCGCCGCGTGCGTCAGAATCACGCCCTGGAACACGCCACCATCACTCTGCTTAGCCAGCGACATGGTTACACGCAGGCTTTCGGCATCTCCGGTCCCCGGGGATTCACTCTGCTCACCAACCTTTCCGCCGAGGAGGTCTATCCGGCCGTCAAGGAGGCGCACCGCCTGCTCAAGAAGGGGCACAGCGAACTCGCCGTCCACCCCAACTGCGGGACCAATCTACTGACCGCCGCGCTGCTCACCACGGGAGTCACGCTGTTACGCCTCGCCATCGGCAACGAACGGAAGTTCGGTGAGCGCCTGGAGCGCTTCGTGCAGCTGCTGCTGTTGAACAGCATCGCGCTGGCGGTAGCGCGTCCCCTGGGCGCCTGGATGCAGGAGCATCTCACCGTCGACCCGCAACTCGAGGATCTACAGATCAGTTCCATCATGACCCACTACATGGGCGACATGCAGCGGATCGAGATCCACACGCGTTCAGCCTGAAGATGTTCACCCTTCTACACGGCGAAAATACCCTGGAGCAGCAGGAAACCCTTGTCGAGCTCCTGAGTGAGCAGGTGGAGGACTTCGCGGACCTCAACACCGAGACGTTGGATGCGCCTTTCGATTTTGGGGAATTGCGGCGGGCCTGCGATACGCTCCCCTTCCTGGGGGGAAAACGGGTTATCATCGTCAAGGCAGCCCTAAAGCAGAAGAACCAGGCGCTCCAGAAAGCGCTGGTTGACTATCTCCCGCACGTCCCGCCCACGACCCGGTTGATCTTTCTCGAGGATACGACGCTACCCAAAAGCCATCCTGTTCTCAAATTGGCGAAGCAGACCGAGGCAGAAGTACGGCACTTCACCCTGCCCAACGAGCGCTACGAGCTCCCCCGGTGGATTCAACAGCGGGCGAAGAAGTACGGCGGCAGCATCGAGCCGGCGGCAAGCGCTCTGCTGGCGCAGAATCTGGGCACGCGCCTACACCAGTTGGATCAAGAGATCCAAAAGCTACTGCTCTACCGCGCCGGGGAGGAGGGTCCCATCACGGCGCAGGACGTGCGGCTCCTGATCCCCTACGTGGAGAGCGCCGACGTGATCTTCAAGCTGGTGGATGCCCTGGGCCAACGCAAGCCCAACGTGGCGGCCCGCCACCTGCACCGGCTCCTGGAGACAGGCGAGCATCCCCTGCGCATCTTTGGCATGATTGTCCGCCAGTACCGGCTTCTCATCCAGGTTCACTGGCTGATGCACCGGGGAAAGACGGAACGCGAGATCGCCAAGCGCTTACGCTTGCATCCCTTCGTGGCAAAGAAGACGAGCGGGCAGGCGACGTTCTTCTCGCAGAAGCAACTCCGCGCAGCCTACGACGTGCTCAAGGCCCACGATCTGGCGATCAAGACCGGAAAATTGACGCCCGAGGCCGCGCTGGAACTGCTCGTCGCCGAGCTGACGCGCCTGTAGCGCGGCGACATCACGCTCGTTCCGGCGTCCGCTCCTCCCGCCCCACCCAGAAGTGATGTTGCAGAATCTGCGGTGAGGTCCGCACCGTGACGCCAGCCACCTCCTGCTCGCCCTCCGGCAGCGTCAGGGGGTGGACGTAACAGACGTTGGGACGTTCACCGAAGCGCTCGCGATAGCGCTTCACCGCTTTGGCGACTTTATCTGCCAGCTGCTTCTTCCCGCCATCGTACCAGAGCAATCCCACGTCCATCAGTGTACCTGCTTGTGCATATACCACGCGTTAAGGTTGACGTCCTGGTAGAGATCGAAGGTGCCTTCCGGGCACTTCACCCGGAAGTAATGGTGGGCGTTCTTCCCGCCCCGCCGCATCTCCGTCCAGGCTTCCTCGACGGCATAGACGTTGTACTTCTTCCCCCGCCACATAAAGCGCTTGGGGAAGTAGTTATGGCGACGCGACAGCAGCGCGATCGGCTCACCGTGTCTCTTCGTCAGTCCCAGTAGACTCATCTTTCACCTCCCACAATGGTAAATTTTCGTTCTGCCGGCGCGGACATCGACCACTGCGAGCGCGACCCATCTTGCAACGACGGTCGCTGCTGACCATAGCCCGGCAATCCCGGCGGAGTTACCACGACCACCGGCGGATTGCTGGGGGCCGGGCGGCTCTGATACTGTTCGCGGACCTGCTGCTCTTGACGCCGCCAGATCAAGAAGAGCAGCGCCACAAACGGCAACATCACCACCACGCCGGCAGAGAGGCCGATCAATATCGCCAGTGCGTCGTTGCTCAGCCGCTGCGTCACCACGACGGCCACCGTCACAGTAAAAACCGTCGCAATCAGGAGAACAAATCGACGAATTCGTTGCCCTACAGGTTCTTTTTCTTCCATCGCTATTTACCTCCCAGTACGTATCTGCACGTTATCGACCCGACCGAGGCGCGCCAAAGGCCCAGCAGCCACGACCGGCTTTCCAAACAAGCGCTCGACTTCTCGTCGCATCGCGTCCTCACCGACGTAGGCCACCTGAAAGCGGATGGGGCGCGCTCCCCCCCCTACCGCGAGAAAATCCCCTCGACCGCTCAAGAGATGGGCGTCCGTCCCCCCGCGTCCAGCAGCGACCCGGGCGTCGCTGGTCGAGACGACCCGGCCCACCAGGCGCAGCGGGAAATTGGCGCGCATCAACCCGCTCAGGATAGCCGAGGAGGGACGCTGCGTCGCCGCCACCACGTGAATTCCGCTCTCACGCCCTCGCTGGACCAGGCGCGTCACCACGGTGGTCACCTCGTCCCCGCCCTGCAGAATCAGATCCGCCAGCTCGTCAATCATCACCACGACCTGCGGACTGCGCTCCCCATGCCGATCCCGCACCTCCATCGCCTTCAGCAGCGAATTCAAGACCTCCAACACGTCCGGCAGATCCAGGACCGGCGGGCGTAACAGATGAGGAACGCCGTCCAACGCACGAAAGGTCCGCCCTTTGGGATCCAGACAAATCAACTGCAGGTCCTTCGGATTATGCGTCAACACGAGTGAAAGCGCGATGGTACGCAACAGCACGCTCTTGCCGGAGCCCGTCGTCCCTGCGACCAGGATGTGCGCCACGTCGGGCGAGGAGAGGCGTGCCAGCAACGGCAGGCCCCCGTCGGTCAAGCCCAACAGCGCCGTGGAGACGGGGAGCGGATCCTCGTCACCGTTCTCGTCTAGCACCACGTCGGGCAGCAGTCGCAACAGCTCGACCGGTTTGGGATCGGGATTATCGAATTCCAACACCACGCCCTCTGCTCCTCGATCGATGCGCAGATTGGGCACCTTAAGCGCCAGGGCGAGGTCGTCGGCCAAGCGGCGGATCGCGGAGAAGCGGATGTGCGGGGCCGGGTTCAAAAAGAAGCGGATCAGGCGCGGACCGACCGTCCCTCCGGTCACGTGACCGGGAGCGCGGTGCGCAGACAGCACCATCTCCACGCGGTCAGCCTGCGCCTCAAGATAATGCCGTAAGGGTTTACTCATGTAGTTTCTCCGCTTTCGGATCCTCTCCAGATCCAAATTAGAACTTATGTTCTAATTTATATTTTAGAACATTTGCCCTATAATGTCAAGGGGCGTGCTGGTGATTCGCCATAAATCTACTGTCCTCACGGCGTCCAGCGATCTTTTAGCGCAGAGAGCGCTGAGCACGCAGAGAGACCTGTTTTCTCTCTGTGCCCTCCGTGGGCTCTGCGGTGAGATGTGGGTAATCACCAGGGACGGGCGTTCGATTTCGGACTTGCGAGCTGCCCCACACCTGATAGAATAGCGAAGGATCGTCACGGAGAGCAACTGCAACGATCAGGAGGGGAGCAGACAGGGATGAACGAGCGGTATGCGCGTCAGTACGTCATGCCATCCATTGGAGAGCGCGGACAAGCACGCTTACGGGAGGCGCGCGTGCTGGTGGTCGGCGCGGGCGGGCTGGGTTCCCCTATTCTGCTCTATCTGGCGGCAGCGGGGGTCGGCACGTTGGGCATCGTCGACCACGATACGGTCACGCTCTCCAACCTCAACCGGCAGATCCTCTACACCGCCGCCAACGTGGGCCAGGACAAGGTCACAGTCGCCGCCCAACACCTGCGCGCCCTCAATCCCGACGTTAACGTGACGCCATATCGCCTGCGAGTGACGGCTGAAAACGGACCCGAACTCGTCCAGGACTACGAGCTCCTCGTCGAAGCCAGCGACAACCTGGAGACCAAGGAGCTCCTGAACACCTTAGCCGTGCAACACAATCGCCCGCTGGTCTGGGGCGCCGTCCAACGGATGGAGGGGCAAATGGGCGTGGTCATGCCGGGGCATGCCTGTCGGCGCTGCGTCTTCCCTACGCTACCGGAGCCGGATACGTATCCCTCACCGGCAGAACTCGGCATCCTCGGCGCCGCCGCGGGCGTTATCGGCACCCTCCAGACAGTGGAGGCCATCAAAGTTATACTGGAGATAGAAGAAGTGTTGGTCGATCATCTGCTTCTCTGGGAGGCGGCGACGCAGACCCTGGAGAAAATCACGGTGAATTGTGACCCTCAGTGCCCCACCTGTGGGCAGATCAAGGATAAGATAAAGGATGAATGAGACGTTCAGTGTTATTCTAGGTTGGTTGGGTGCATATCTTCTCGGCTCGCTGCCTCCGGGTCTGCTCTGGGGCTGGCTTGCTAAACAGATCGACGTGCGCCGGCACGGCAGTGGACGGACCGGCGGCACCAACGTCTGGCGTACGACCGGCTTCCTGCCCGCTTTCCTAACAGCGATCAGCGACGCGCTCAAGGGCGCCGCCGGCATCTGGCTGGCGCACACGCTGGGCCTGACTCCCTGGCAAGTCGCCCTGGCGGGCGCCTGCGGCGTGGTCGGGCACAACTACTCGATCTTCTTGAACTTCGATGGTGGCGCCGGCACCATGATCAGCATCGGCATCGCCGCGGCTCTCTGGAGCACCAACCTGCTGATCCTAATCCCCCTGGGATTGATCGCCGGTCTGCTGGTGGGCCACGCCTCGGTCGCCTCGATTCTGGTGGCCCTCCTGTTACCCGTGGTCTTCGCCGCGCGCGGCGAGATAGTCTACGCGCTCGGCTTCGGTGTGCCCGCCATGCTGCTCACGCTCTGGGCGCTGCGCCCGAATATCCGGCGGCTCCTCAACCGGGAGGAACGCTTTCTGCCCATCTACACGGACAAACCGCCACTAATTCGACTCTCCCGCCACCCCGCCAAGCGAGCGCAAAAGAGCTCCTAGCTGGTAAAAGCGCCCGATCCTCAGATCGGGCGCTTTATGCGTTACGCTGACCAGAGCTAATAGGCGCGACCGAAGACGGCGACCTCAGACGCCGGCTTGCCACAGTGGACACAGCGCCCTTCCCCACCGGGCTGATCCAGCGGCAGGCAGCGGACCGTGGCCTTGGTCTCGTCCTTGATCTCGGCCTCGCAGGTCTCATCGCCACACCACCACGCCCGTGCGAAGCCCCGGGGGACGGCCCCACGGAAGGCGTCGTAATCCTCGACCTCCCACGTGTGCTCCTCGCGGAAGGTCAGCGCTTTCTGGTAGATACCGTCCTGTACCTCGGCCAGCAGCTCGGTAATCGCCGTCTCCAGACCCTCCATCGAGACCGTGACCTTGCCCTGGCGGCCTGGCATATCGCGGCGGGCGACCATGACGTGGTTCTGGGCGATATCTCGCGGCCCGATCTCAATGCGGACGGGTACCCCGCGCATCTCCCAATCGTTGAACTTCCAGCCGACGGTCAGCTCCTCGCGTTGATCCAGTTCCACCCGGATGCCTTGCGCTATCAACCGTTCCTGCAGCTGCTTAGCGACCGGCAGCACCTCCTCGCGCTCCTTATCCTTCCGCCAGATGGGTACGATGACCACCTGGATAGGCGCCAGGCGCGGCGGCAGCACCAGCCCTTGATCGTCGCCGTGGGTCATGACGACGGCGCCGACCATGCGCGTGCTGACGCCCCACGACGTGGTCCAGACGTACTGCAGCTCGTTATTCTCGTCCAGGTACTGAATGTCGAAGGCCTTAGCGAAGTTCTGCCCCAGGAAGTGGCTGGTGCCCGACTGCAGCGCCTTGCCATCCTTCATCATCGCCTCGATGGTCCAGCTATTGACGGCACCGGCGAACTTCTCGCTCTCGCTCTTACGCCCGGGGACGACGGGGATCGCCGCCTCATTGACGGCGAAGTCGGTGTAGAGATTGAGGATGCGACGCGTCTCCTCGACCGCTTCCTGTTTCGTCGCGTGCGCCGTGTGCCCCTCCTGCCAGAGGAATTCGGTGGTCCGCAGGAAGAGTTTGGTGCGCATCTCCCAGCGCACCACATTGGCCCATTGGTTAATCAACAGGGGTAAATCGCGGTACGACTGAATCCACTTGGCGTACATGTGTCCGATGATAGTCTCCGAGGTCGGGCGCACGACCAGCGGCTCTTCCAGCTCCTTGCCGCCGCCCACGGTGACCACGGCCAGCTCCGGGGAGAAGCCCTCGACGTGATCGGCCTCCTTCTCCAGAAAATTCATGGGGATGAAGAGCGGGAAGTAGGCGTTGACGTGCCCGGTCGCCTTAAAGCGGCGATCCAACGCCCCTTTGATCTGCTCCCAGAGCGTATATCCGTACGGCTTGATCACCATACAGCCCCGCACGGGCGAATAGTCGGCCAGATCGGCCTTCTGCACGATCTCGTTGTACCATTTGGAAAAGTCCTCTCTCTGCGACGTAAGAAAATCTGCCATTGTCAGCCCCTTTCTATGATAAAACCTTTGGCTCTGGTGAAAAAGATCCTAAAAATCGGATTTTTAGTAAGACGCCTCCTATGTTGAGTGATTTTAAATAAAAATCCCCTACATACAGTGGTGACTCACCTGAAAAAAAGTCTGTTCACCACGGAGAGCACAGAGAACGCAGAGATAAATTAGCATGATGTTTAGCAAAAGTTAGGTTTCTCCTGGTTTTGCTGGAGAAAATTATAGCAAAAATAAGAATCTCTGTACCCTCTGGCTTGTAGAGACCTCTGCGTGCTCTGCGGTTAGATTGACCTTTTTCAGTGCAGTCAGTGATGGGTTTCGGAAAACTCCGATTTTATCGGTTATTAATGATGGTAGACCGGCGCGTACTCGACGTGATCCGGATACCAATCGATCAACCGATACGGATAGACGTTGACGACCTCCGTGGCTCCGTAGTTGGTGCGCCAGGGCATCGGGCCGTACCGGTGTTTGTGCCCATGCAAGAACAGGCCCGGACGAAACCACTCCATCAGCTTGAGAAAGACGGTAAACCCGCGATGCGGCCCGTCGGGTCCGTCATGAATTCCGGCCGGCGGCGAATGCGCGATAAAGACGTCCAGCGCGCGCCCGTGAAAGAGATGCTGGAAGAGCAGCTGGAGCATCAACCGTCGCGCCCGTAAGGCCATCTGCACCTGGGTATACTGATAGGGCGCCTTGGGCCGGTAGCGAATCGAGCCCTCCAGGCCGGCCACGCTCAGACCCAGCGACCGGACGTGGATCGCGCGCCGGTCCAGGTTGACCCAGCCGCCCGGCGCCGTCAAGGTGCATCCGCTGGCACAATACTCGGGCGAATCGTGGTTCCCGTGGACGAAAAACGCGTGCCGCACCTGCAGCTGGGTGACCAGGTATTCCAGATAGGAGTACGGGAGATCTCCGCAGGAGAGCAAAAGATCCACCGGCCCCACAAGATCGTTCACCCGCTGATTGAACAGCGTCGAGACGACGTGATCGCTCACCACGAGGATACGTACAGGCTGTTCCTCAACCGGCGCCTCTGCGTCAGACCGGGTCACCTACGACGTCCCCTCTCCTCCAAACCGCTGATAATTGACCTCCAGCTTCGAAAGAATCGCTCGCTCCAGATCGACATCCAGCAGATAGGCCAGTTGCAGGAGATAGAGCGCCACGTCGGCTAACTCCTCTTCCAGCGCCTCGGGATCCGCGTCCTCGCTCCACTGGAAGTGCTCCAGCACCTCGGCGGCCTCCAGGGAAAGGGAGATGGCGATGTTACGCGGGCGCTGGGGAAGCGGAGATTCCGACGCGTACCAGCCCATATCGGCCACGAAACGGTTCATCGCGTCGGTCAGTTCCTGTAACGTCATATCTCGCTCACTCATAACAATCACTCAGTATACAGGCAAACGAGGGATGGGCAAGAAAAGAGACAACGTGGAAACGTCGTTCTCCCGATCCAGCGCTGTTCATTCCTATCATAGTCCCGTCGTCGGCACGTCGGGCAGAAAGGTCGAGACCAACAGCAGCAGCGCCACAACGGTGATGAGCACGGTCAGCCCCCAGGTGAGCCCGTTCTGCAGACGTGAGTTGCGCCATTTTCCCATGATCTGCCCGTCGTTAGCCAATTTAAGCACCAGGATTAGCAGGACGGGCAGGAGCAGGGCGTTGAGCGTCTGCGAGAGCCACATCAGCGGGAAGAGCGGGATGCCCGGTACGAGGACGATCAGCACGCTGACGAGGATGACGCCAACGTAGAGCCCGTAGAAGACCGGTGCATCCTGGGAACGTTGATTGAGGCCCCGCTCCCAGCCGAAGGCCTCACAGACGGCGTAGGTGGTGGAGAGCGGTAGTACCGAGGCCGCCAGCAGCGACGCGCCCAGCAGGCCGGCGGAGAAGAGGTAGCGTGCCCCGTCGCCTGCCAGCGGCCCCAGGGCCAGAGCAGCGTCGGCGGCGGAATCGACGACGAGACCGTAGGTAAAAAGCGTCGCCGCCGTGCAGATCACGATGAAGGCCGAGACCACGTTGCCCCACGCCGCGCCGAAGACGACGTCGAGGCGAGTGTAGCGGTAGGCCTGCATGGTGACGCCTTTGTCGGCGACCGACGCTTGCATATAGACGATGCCCCAGGGAGTGATGGTGGTGCCAATGGTCGCCAGCACCGCCATGATGTACTCTGGGTCGGGCCGCAACGAGGGCGTAACCGCCTCCCGCAGAATCTGGCCCCAGGGCGGATTGAGGGTCACCGCTGTGATGACGTAGCTCAGCGAGGCGAGGCTGAGAATCAGCAAGATCTTCTCCACGTAGTCGTAACTGCCGCGCAGCACCACGAAGCCGACCAGCAGCGCCGCCAGCGGCACAGCCACGTAGCGGCTGACGCCCAGCAACTCCATGCTGGCCCCGATGCCGGCGAACTGCGCTACCGTCGTGCCCGTGTTCGCCAGCAGCAGACAGACCATGGCAAAGGTGGTGATGCGCACGCCGAACCGTTCGCGGATCAGATCGGCGGTGCCCTTACCGGTCACGCCGCCCATGCGCGCCGCCGTCTCCTGGATAACGACCTCGCCTATGGTGACCACCAGCAGCAGCCAGAGGAATTGGTAGCCGTACTTAGAGCCCGCCATGGAGTAGGTGGCGATGCCCGGCGCGTCGTTGTCGGCGCTGGCGGTGATAATCCCCGGTCCCAGCAGCGTTAAGAAGAAAAGAACTCGTTGTGCGTTCCTGATAAATTGTTGTCTAAGCTTTTTCATGGGAGTCCTCCTGGGCGGTCAGGAGAAGCGGGGCAGCCGCTTCTTCCAGGCAGTGGGCAATACGGCATCAATGGCGTCGTCGACGGTTACAATGCCCAGCATCGCCTCCGTCTCCTCGTCCACCACGGGAACGGCCAACAAGTCATATTTAGCGACCATATACGCCACGTCCTGCTGGGAGGTGTAGGGGGACACCTGCACCTTCTCGTCCAGCGGCTCCGCCAGCTCTTCGATGGATCTCTCGGGCGGCGCCATCACGAGATCGCGGAGCGTCGTGATGTAGAGAAGCCGGTGGTCTTCGTCCAGCACGTAGACGTAGTGCATGGTCTCATCCTCCTGCGCTTCCGGCGAACGGCGCAGGTAGCTCAACGCCTCGGCAGCCTTGAGCCCAGGGGGGACCCAGGCGAACTCGGTGGTCATGATGCCGCCCGCCGAGGTCTCGGGGTATCCTAAAAGCGCCTCAACGTCGGCAGCATCCTCCTCCTCCATCAAACCGAGCAGCTGGGCGCTGGCCCGCTCGGGCAGATCGGCCAACAGGTCGGCGGCCTCGTCGGGCCCCATCTCCTCCAACACGTCGGCCGCGCGCTCCGGGTTCATGTGCAGCAGCAGCGCCATCTGCGTCTCGACCGGGCTCTCCTCCAGCGTGTCGGCCAGGATCTCGTTCTCCAATTCGCTGAAGAGCGCTTCTCCGGTGGGGCGATCCAATTCGCTCAGAATGGTGGCGATGTCGGCGGGCGGCAGACGGCTGATCTTATCGCGGGAGATGCGCAGACGGAGAGGATCCTCGGAACTCAACGGCGCCACGTCCTCCCACGGAATCACGCCTTCCGGCAGCGGTTTCCCGAACGTCGAGGCCAGCTTTCCTACAACGTCTTCGAGGCCCAACCGACGCAACAATCCCCGCCCGCCAACGTCCACGCCCGTCAATCGGTAGGCCTTCTGAGCGCGGGCGAATTGTAAATCGTTGACGCGCACCACCCGCCGCCCATCGGTGTCCACGATCTGGCGATCGAGGACCCGCTCAACTAGCGAAAGCTCGTCGCCCTGCGGCTGATAGGCGTCGATCTTTTCGAGGGGGACGCTAAGCGTGATGCTGGGGTAAATACTGCTGATTTGCGAGGCAGCGATGTGGCGTGGAATCGCATCACCATCCGCCACCACCAAAGCTATAATGAGGGGATACGTTTCTTCGACATTACCCACCAGGACGTCCTTGCACCGTCCCACAGGGCGCCCGAAGGCATCCCAGATACGTTCGTTGTGGACCTGGCTCAGATAAAACATGGCCTACCTCCTGAGATATTGAAAGTTTGCATGGATTGGCCGGCTCAGACGTGTCACGCAAAAGGGGCCACAGATTGATCTGCGCCCCTACGGCTCATCCCAGGAAAGTCAGGCCCGGATCAGATCATCTGTGTTTGGCTGTTAAGCACAGCCCACGCCCCGTTAAAGGTACGCCGTCCGAGTCGGAGCTACTACGGCTAGCTTCTTCAGATGGTTCCGACATGATGTTGGTTTTGCACCTCACTGCTTTTAAAAACACCCATTAGAATCAAATCTTGCCCCTGTGATACAACAGCAACATTATACAACGTCGACGGCAGAGCACAACGCCGCCTTTTCCGTCACGGGTGATTTCCCAAACGGGAGAGGGTTCTACCAGAATGCGGGAACCGTACGCGTGCTTACGCGCAATCGTCAGCGTCTTTCCCCCCGAGCGCTCCCAGAGCGTCGGCTCGTACATGGCAGCGATCTCCGTTGGCAGCGCGGTGAAGGTGACCTCCTTTGCCCCAGCCCCGCGCCAACTTGCCCTTCCGGACACTTCTGCTACACTGCAAGAACTCCTCCACATTCCGCGAAATCAGTGAAATCCGTGGCTTGCTTTCAAGGAGACTCTATGAAAAACCCGACGTTTGTCAAAGCGCTGGATTGTCTATCGCACCCCATCACGCTGGTATCTCTCGGCATTCTATTCCTCAACGATCACGTGCTGCGCGTCCTCTGGCCCTCGTGGGTGACAGGGAAGCTCGGTGACTTCGCCTGGCTCTACTTCATGCCCTTTGTCGTCGCCGCGGGACTGGCGTGGCTGCTGCCGACCGCCCTACGGCGGCGCGAGCGCGTGGTGGGGCGGCTCTCCGTGGGCGGCGTCGCGCTACTCTTCGCGCTCGGCAACACGCTGCCCGGCACCCACGCGCTGCTGGTCGCGGGGCTGACGCGGCTCCTGGCAACACCCATCCGGCTCACCCGCGACCCCACCGACCTGATCGCGCTGGTCTCCTGCGGGCTGGCGTGGCTCACCTGGCAGCGACGGACGACCTCACGAGCGCGTGTCCGGGCGCGCGCGTTGGCCCTGTTACCGGCGGCGGCGCTGCTGACCGTCGCCAACTCGGCGGCGCCGGACCTGGGGATCACCTGCCTGCAACCGCGACAGGACGACGTGCTCGCCTTCGCGGAGTATCAGGGCTTTATCAGCGCGGACGGCGGGCTGACCTGGCAGCCCTACGCCGGCGCGCGAGTCGAGCCCTGTGATTCGGTCACGACCCGGACGACGGACCATAGTCGCATCATCGCCGACCCCGATGAGCCCCAGGTACTCTATCGCCTGGACGCCCAAAAAACCTTCGCCTACTCGGGGAACGGCGGTGAGACGTGGACGACCGTCCCCTCGCTGGACTTCTCGTCGCAGGCCGAGCTGGCGTACGTCATGCAGCAGCAGAGCACCCTGATGGACTATGCGCGCGGTCCCTTCAACGCCGTGCGAGCGCCGCAGAGCGACAACCTGATCCTGGCAATGGGATTGGAGGGCGTCGTGGTGCGCACGTCCGCGGGGCAGTGGCAGCGCGTGCCGGTAGGCGAGTACGGCATGACGGCGCTGGCGGTGACCGACGTTATCCTGCTCCTCTCCGGTGAGCTCTGGTTGGCGGTGATATGGGCCCTGCTGAGCTTCTGCGCTCTCAGCCTGGTACATCGGCGGCGGTGGCTGGAGCTCGGCATCCTCAGCGTCGTGGTGGGCGGCCTGTGGGCCTTCATCGCGCTGGGACTGCAGCCGGCGCTCAACGGGGGCTACGGCGTTATGCTGCAGACGATGCTCCTGATCGCGGCAGGCCTGGTGGTGATCGGCGAGACGATCTCCATCGGCGTCCGCAGCCGGGGCCGGGTTTCACTCCGGACTGTGCTCGTTACGGCGGGCTTCGCCGTCGGTGGGGCGGTGCTCTGGATGATTCCCCACGCCCTATGGGCCGCCGACGTCCTACCCCGCTACGTCACCGGCCTGTGGGCGGCACTGACGGCGGGGAGTATGGTCTTCCTAATCGGCGTTCCGGTGATGCTGGCTCGCGAGCGCTCCTGAATCCGTCGTTACAGGGCAAGAGGAGCAGCGATACTCAAACGACCGAAAGATACGGCATGAACATCTACAAGCTAGAGAGCGAAATCTACGAAGGCAAGGGCGGCACGCTCCACAAGGAGGACGGGCGCATCGTCTTTCCTGACGTCGTCAAGGAGAGCATCTGCAGAGAAAGGGATACCCCATATTTTTCTTTGGCTGACCCTTTTTTCAGGGCAGCCAACGTTGACTCTCGATCTTGCACTCATCTCTTCAAGGAGGAAAAACACCGCATGAAGTTAATGGACATCGTTCATCGCGCTAGCCCGCCCGCGCCCTGGGCCGAGGGGGAGAAGATTCCGTGGAATGACCCGGACTTCAGCCGGCGTATGCTCACCGAGCATCTCTCCCAGGCGCACGACGCCGCCAGCCGCCGCTTCGAGATCATTGATAAGCACGTCGCGTGGATTCACGAACACGTCCTGGAAGGCGTGCCCACGCGCATCCTCGACCTCGGTTGCGGTCCGGGCCTCTACGCGAGCCGGTTGGCGCAGTTGGGCCACCGCTGCGTGGGGATCGACTTCTCGCCGGCCTCGATCGTGTACGCGCAGCAGCAGGCCCAGGCGGAGGAGCTCGACTGCACCTATCACCAGGAGGACATCCGCACCGCGAACTACGACAAGAACGCCGGCGACGGTTACGGTCTCGTCATGCTGATCTACGGCGAGTTTAACGTCTTCCGGCTCACCGAAGTGCGGCAGATTCTGACGCGAGCCCACCGCGTGTTGGCGCCGGGAGGAAAGCTACTCCTCGAGCCACACCCCTTTGAGACCATCCGCGAAATCGGCAGCCAGCCGACGTCGTGGCATGCGACGGAGACCGGGCTCTTCTCGGCGGCGCCGCACCTCTGTCTCCAGGAGAACTTCTGGATCGCTGAGGACAATGTGGCGATCCAGCGACTTTACATCGTCGATGCTACGACCGGCGAGGTGACGCGCCATTCGGCAAGCATGCAAGCTTACACAGAGGCGGAGTACCGCGCGCGGCTGAACGAAGGGGGCTTTGACGACGTCACCCGTTACCCCTCGTGGGGCGCGGAGGCCGAGACGGCGAACGAGGATCTGATGTTCCTCCTGGCCCGGAAGAAGCCCTCGACCTGAACGCACGTTCGCAAAGAAGGTAGGCGGGTATTGCGGTCGTTCCACCCGAAGGGTACCGATGCAGCAAAGGAAACTGAGTCACTATACAACACCCAAATTTCGGCATTAGGGTGTAACCGGGCGCGACGCACCTTATGCCGTAATGGGTCTCTGGGACTTTGCCGGATAGGGGAGTGAGTGCTTTTAAAAACCGTGTCCCTAAAACTAGTGCAGTAGGCTACGCTAGTGGGGCTCACCAGACCTTTTCTGCCTTGGGACAGGAAGCGCGTGGCAAACGTTGCCTTTGCATCCGGCGAAATCCCAAAGAGTCGCCGTAATTTCAGCCAATACAGGACGTGCGAACACTTCAACGGGTCACCGTATCAGCGTTTCATCTCTGGGGCTTGAAAACGGGGCATCGCAGTAAACCACATCTTTGGGGTTTCCCCTTAGATATGCTATAATCCTCCTTACAATAATAATGACCCAGAAGCTGTAGCAAACGGCTGCCCGGCGGGAATGTAGCGAAAGAAAACGTTTGGATAAAGAGAACCTTACGCCTCTCCGCTTGGGCCATCCCGTTTATTTCTCTCAATACAGTTAGCGAGCGTTATGGAAAAGACAATACAGCAATTTTTGCAATATATCGAATACGAGCGCGGTTACTCGCAGAACACGCTCTCGGCCTACAGCACCGACCTGACGCAGTTTCAGGATCTGGTGGAGGAGGAAGAGCTACAAGCGTGGGACGATCTCTCCTCGGAGCACCTCGAGGCCTTTGCGGAATGGCTGCGGGAGAACTACAGCGACGCCAGCGTAGCGCGTAAGATCGCCGCGTGCCGCTCGTTTCTGAATTTCCTATTTGCAGAGGGCGTGTTGGAGTCCGACCTGACGGAATGGTTGCAGCAACCTCGCGTCGGGCGCCGCCTTCCGAAGCCGCTGACGCACGAGGAAATTCGCCGCCTCTTGCAATCGACGGAGGGGGACGAGACCCCGCTGGGGTTGCGGGATCGCGCCCTGATAGAAGTGCTCTACGCCACAGGCCTGCGCGCCACCGAGGCAGTCGCCCTGCGGGTGCAGGATATCGACTTTGAACGCCACACGCTGCGCTGCCTGGGCAAGGGCAGCAAGGAACGCATCATCCCGCTGCATAACGTCGCGTTGGAGACGATCCAGACGTATCTTGAGGAGGGACGCCCCTTTTTGTTGCGCTCCAACGATGAGCCCAAGCTCTTTCTAAATCACGGAGGGCAACCTCTGACCCGTCAGGGACTCTGGTTTATCGTCCAGCAGCACGCAAAAGAGGTCGATCTGGAGGACAAGGTCACGCCCCACACGCTGCGCCACACCTTCGCCACGCATCTTCTGGACGGGGGAGCCGAGCTCCGGGAACTCCAACAGTTCCTGGGACACGCCAGTATCTCCACCACACAGATTTACACCAAGGTTTCCAACCGCCGCAAGCGGGAGGCGTACGATCAGGCGCATCCCCGCGCGTTTCGGGATGACCCCCATCAGACTTAATCGCGCCGACAGGGAGCATTTGGGCGACGGTAGAGCGCTGAATGTCGCCTCCCCTGCGCGCATGGACAGCTAAAGTTTATAGAGCCTCTTGACTCATCGAACGTGACGCTTCAAGTGGAGAGAATCTTAACGACAGAGAGAGGTATATGATCATGAAGTACTTTACAATAGAAGATTTTCGGTCCGCAGCCGACGTGATTCGCGCGCGCATCGACTTCACACCCAAGGTGGGCATGATCCTGGGCTCCGGGCTTAACAGTCTGGCCCAGTCCGTGGAAGACGCCACCGTGATTCCGTATGGGAAACTTCCTAACTATCCCGTCTCCACCGTCGCAGGACACAAAGGACGGCTGGTGTTGGGGACGCTCGAAGGCCAGAAGGTGATGGTGATGCAGGGACGCGGTCACTTTTACGAAGGCTATCCGATCACCCAGGTGGGCTTTCCCATCCGGGTCATGCAGGTGCTGGGCGTTGAGACGCTGATCGTCACCAACGCAGCCGGCGGGTTGAATCAGAGCTATCAGCCAGGTGACATCATGCTGATCCGCGACCACGTCAACCTGTTGGGGATGGCGGGGCAGAATCCGCTGTACGGTCCCAACGTCGACGAGCTGGGGCCGCGCTTTCCCAGCATGAACGGCGCCTACAGCGCACGCCTGCGCGCCGCCGCCCGAGAGATCGCGCTGGACACCGGTATTCCCTTCCATCAGGGTATCTACATCTGCCTGGCGGGACCGAGCTTCGAGACTCCGGCGGACGTGCGCTTCCTGCGGACCATCGGCGCGGACGCCGTGGGAATGTCCACCGTCCCCGAGGTCACCACGGCACGCCACGGCGGCATGGAAGTCCTGGGAATCTCCGGCATCACCAATGCCCTGAGCGGTGAAGAGGACGCGCCGCCGCCGAACCACGAGGAAGTTCTCGAAGCCGGTGAAGAGATCGTCCCCCGCATGGAGACCATCATCCGGGGCATCCTGAGCGACCATATCTCGTAGCATCCAGTCTGCCAGGCATCCATGAAAGTAATTCTACAGTGGCTCTCACGCCAGACGACGCTCTTCTACATCGCCTGCCTGCTGGGTGCGCTGATCTACGTCGTCGTCGCCCTGACCGCACGGCGCCAGTTGAGCGCCGCACAATTCTCCCTGGAGCGGCGGATGATTCGGCAGCGCGCGCGTCGCGCCTGGCTGATGGTGGGACTATTCATCCTGCTGGGCGTCTTTATCTTTGCCATCGATAGCTACATCGTTCCCGAGCTACCCGCGTCGACAACGCCGACGCCCCAGCTCGAGGCCGGGTTGACGCCCCGTCCCACAGAGACAGCCACGCCGACGCTGACGTCCACGCCGACGTTGGCGCCGTTAGAGGAGGGTGAGTTCGCTCCGACGATAACACCGCTACCCGCAGACGCCGGCGCGGCGACGCCCACGGCGACCGCCACGCCCTCTCCCTCTCCCACGCCTCCGCCCCAGGCGGAACCGCCGGACTGCCCCTCACCCAACGTGCAGATCATCGCACCGGCGGCGGGCAGTCGCCTCGCGGGAACCGTCGAGGTACGGGGCACCGCCACGCTCAACGCCTTCGCTTACTACAAATTCGAGGTGATCTTTCCGGATAGCGAGACCCCTAACTTTATTCAACAGTTCGAAACACCGGTGGAGAACGGCATTCTCGGCTATTGGGACGTCTCTGATCCGCTAAGATACCCGCCTGGCGGACCCTATCGCTTCCGGTTGGTCGCTGTGGATATCTACGGCAACGCCACGCCCTGCACCATCCCGGTCTACGTCGCCGAGCAGTGACGTCGTCGGCAAGCTAACGGGGTGAATCCAGGTGAACCATCCGGTCAAGATAGAAGATACGTTGTATCAGGTCTGAAATTACGGTAGCAGGTGCAACGCACCTAAGTAGGTCAGAAAAATATGTTAACATTTGCTCGGAGCCCTCGTCTCGGGGGCGGTCTCTTTAGAACCGAGACGTTCGCGATTAGCCGTCTCCGAGACGGGGACGGGGAGCGGAGGGTGAATATGTCTGGAGTAAAGAAACTTTTACGGACTTACTTAGCTCTATTTCAAATTACGGTATTAGGGTTTAGTCTGGTGCGACGCACCTTATGCCGTAATTTCAGAGAGGTACGATGAGGTGCAAAAGGTATCCTTTCCAATCCAACTCATTTTAGCCAGACCCAAACTAATGTCGTAGGCTGCGCTAGTGGGTCTCACCAGACCTTCTTTGCGTTGCGACAGGAAGCGCGTGGCAAACGTTACCTTTGTATCCGGCGAAACCCCAAAGAGCCATGACTGTAAAGCGTAAGCCCATCTTCACTCGCCGTGGATTGAGTGAGTATCCGTTGAGGATTTCGAAGCAAATCGATTACCGAAACCGCCCTCGCCACCCCAGAACGTGCG
>CAZCPK010000007.1:0-24324 GCA_964500755.1 uncultured Anaerolineales bacterium | reverse complement strand
TGGCCCGTGATCTCGCCGGAGATCATGTTGCCAACGTAGATACCGTCAACGCGGTCGACGTTAGCGTCCTGCAGCGCGTGGAGCGAGGCTTCCAGCGCCAGCTCGCGAAGGCTCTTGGGCCAATGTTCCTTGACCGGGGTCTGTCCAATACCGATAATTGCAACGTCTCTCATTGTTAACTTAACCTCCTACTTCACCAACAGCTTGCCACGGTAACGGGTGTAGAGTCCGTAATCGATCTCCTTGCGACGCCGGATGTAATCGGCGATCCGCGGGGCCTTCTCGCGGCGGGCCACCAGCGCCTCCGTAGTCTCCCACAGGAAAGCGTCGGAGCCGGCGCCGGAACCGAAGCTGACCATCAGGATGCGCTCGCCGGGCCTGGCGATGTCCAGCGTGGCCGAGAAGCCCGTGATGGCGGCGCCTGCGTAGGTATTGCCGATCTCGTTGCTCAGCACACCGGGGGCAACTTGCTCCTTGGTGAAGCCGAGGCGTTTCGCCACACGGTAGGGGAACTTGACGTTGGGCTGGTGGAAGATGGCGTAGTCGAGGTCCTCGGGCTGTAGATCCAACTCCTTCATTATGGCTTCGGCCGCACACTGGATGTGATGGAAATAGGCCGGTTCGCCGGTGAAGCGCCCACCGTGACTCGGGTAGTAACGGTGCGCGCGCCGCCAGAAGTCGGGGGTGTCGGTGACAAAGGAGAGCGAGCCGTGGCAGATAGCCAGCGCGTCCTCGGTCGGTCCGACGATAAGGGCGGTGCCGCCGCTGGCGGCCGTGTACTCCAGCGCGTCGCCGGGACGGCCCTGCGCGGTGTCCGCGCCGATGGCCAGGGCGTAGTCGCCCATACCGGAGCCGACCAGCCCCATGGCGGCTTGTAGCGCCTCGGTGCCCGCCTTGCAGGCGAATTCCAGGTCGGCGGCCAGGTGGTAGGGGGTGGTGCCCAGCGCCTCGGCCACAATCGTCGACGAGGGCTTAACGGCGTAGGGATGCGACTCGCTGCCGATCCAGACGGCGCGCAATTGCTGCGGATCGATCCCCGCCCGGGCCATAGCGTTGCGGGCCGCTTCGATGGAGATGGTCACGGTGTCCTCGTCCAATCCGGCGACGGCCTTCTCCTTCACCGGTCCTTCGCCGCCTCCAGACCAGACGCGCGCGACCTCCGCGTTGGGCAGGCGGTACATGGGGATATACGAGCCGTAGCCCGTCAAACCGATGGAGCGTTGGGATCTCATGAGTACGTTGTCAGTCACTATACTTCCTCCAGTCGTTGATTGTCGATACTATCAAACTGTTTTACGGTGAAGCCTGAGCTTCGTTTTCGCTCATTAACTGCTCCGCGCGGTCGATGCGGATGGTGCCTTCCTCGATCATCTGCGTCGCGACGCGCTCCACGGCGCTCCCGGTGGCGCCGGCTGCCATGGCGACCTGCCGCGCGTGGAGGGTCATGTGCCCCCGCTGGATGCCCTCGGTCGCCAAGGCGCGGAGCGCGGCGAAGTTCTGGGCCAGCCCGACGCTGACGACGACCTCGGCCAGATCCTGGGCCGTCTCGACGCCCAGGATCTTCAGCGCGACCTGCGCCGTGGGGTGGACGCGCGTCGCGCCGCCGACCGTGCCCAACGCCAGCGGTAGCTCCAGTGCGCCGACCAGGTGACCGGCGCCGTCGCGCCGCCACGTGCTCAGGCTGGTGTAGCGTCCGTCGCGGGCGGCGAAGGCGTGGGCGCCCGCCTCGACGGCGCGCCAGTCGTTGCCCGTCGCCAGGACCACGGCGTCGACGCCGTTCATGACGCCCTTGTTGTGCGTCGCGGCGCGGTACGGATCGCGGGCGGCGAAGGCCCAGGCCCGCTCGATGCCGGCGGCGACGTCGGCGCCGCTGTAGTCGTCGAAGGCCAGGGCGCTTTCGGGGATCACGACCCGCGCCCGCGCCCGCCGCCGGTCGGCCAGGTTGCTGAGAATACGTAGGAAGACGCGCCCGCCCGTCAGCGCCTCGATACGAGGCGCCAGCCGCTCGCAGGCCGTGTTGACGGCGTTGGCGCCCATGGCGTCGCGCACGTCGTAGAACAAATAGGCGATGAGCATAGGGCCGGTGGGCGTCTCCAGCACACGCGCCTGCAGATCCTGGGCGCCGCCGCCCAACTTCACCAGCACGGGATCGACCTCGTTGGCCAACGCCAGCAGCTCGTCGCGGTGCGCCAGCAGATCGACGCGGGCGCTCCACGGATCGGGCACGTCCACGGCCTGAATCTGGCCGATCATGACAGGCGCATCCGTCATGGCGACAAAGCCGCCGCCGGTACGCGCTAGTTTCGCGGCCAGCGACGCCCCGGCGACGACGGACGGCTCTTCGATGACCATGGGCACCAGCACGTCGCGCTCGTTCACGACGAAGTTGGTGGCGATGCCCAGGGGAAGGCTGTGCAGCGCGACGACGTTCTCAATCATGTGCGCGGCGCCCTCCCGCCCCAGGCCGGCGGCGGCCTCCAGGACCGCCCGCTCCTTAGCGGTCAGAGCACAGCGCTCCGCGATGATCTTCAAACGGTCTTCAGTGGTCAGCTTGTAAAAACCAGGAATACGTGAATTCATAGCCTTTCTCATATTTTATTTCGCTTTGCCTCAGATTTACCCGCGTAAACAGACATATAGTAACATAGTGAAACTCTCAAAAGCTATCAAAAGGGAGGGTTTAGGCGATCGGCAGCGCTCTGGCCTGGAGTACTACGTTTGTGTAACGCACGCGGAGGAATCTTCGACCCAAGTCGGCTGCGGGATTGCTACAGTTTACCCCTTTTCACTGATTCTTTATTTTCTGTGTGAATCTGTGAAATCCGTGGTTAAGTTTTTGGTCGATCATGCGAAGTTTTCAGTTTCGAAATCCCGGTTTGACGTCAATCGTACAGCACGGGGTTTGCTTTATTTATCAATCTGTTATAAGCTGAGCTCCGTGTGTTTGGAAAGCGATCTTCTCGATCTCGCACGATACGTTGATCGCGTCGAGTTATGTTTCTTAGTAGTGGATCAGAGAGAATTGGATCAAGTCTAACGTGCTGCAAGAACTTCACATCCGTAATTTTGCTATTATCGATGAGTTGCATCTCCGCTTCGAGCCCGGATTCAATATCCTGACGGGGGAGACGGGAGCGGGCAAGTCGATCCTCATTGATGCGGTGGATCTCCTGCTGGGGAGTCGGGCGGATCTCTCCGCCCTGCGCGCCGGCGAATCCCGGGGCATCGTCGAGGGTCTTTTTGTGCTGGGCGAAGCGGAGCAGGTCGCGCGCGCCGAACTGCTGGCCCAGGAGGGCTTGCAGGGCGAGCGGACCGACACGCTCTGGGTAAGCCGGGAACTGCGCGACGACGGGCGTTCCGTGGCGCGCATCAACGGCACCATGGTCTCGGTCTCCCTATTGCGGGAGGTTGCCGAGGGCTTGATCGATATCCACGGGCAGAGCGAGCACCTGAGTCTGCTGCGCGTGCGCCGCCACCTCGACCTGCTTGACCGCTTCGCGGACCTGTACCCCCTCCGTCAGGACGTGCGCGAGCGGGTGCGACAGCTGCAGCAGGTGCGGCGCGAGTTAAGGTCGCTGCAGGAAGGGGAGCGCGAGCGCATGCAGCGGCTCGATCTGCTGCGCTTCCAGGTCGAGGAGATCAACTCGGTGGCGCCCCGCGTCGGCGAACTGGAGAAGCTGGAGGAGGAGCGCACGCGCCTGGCCAACGCCCAGCAGCTCTCGTCCCTGGTCGCCAAGCTGTTGATGATCCTGGAAGAGGGCGAGTCGGAGACGGAGACGCCCTCGATCCTGGATCTGATCGGCGAAGGACAGCGGGAGATGAACGCTCTGGTGCGCATCGACGCCTCGCTGAACGCGGAGGCCGAGGGCCTCGAAGACGTGGTCTACAAGCTCGAGGACCTTGCCCGTAGCTTGCGGGACTACCTGGATAGCGTCGAGTACAATCCCCGCCGCTTGCGCCAGGTGGAGGATCGCCGGGTGCACCTGCGGCAGCTCTGTCGGAAGTACGGTGCCACGCTGGAAGACGTGCTCTCGCACGCCGAATCCGCCGCCGCCGAGATCGCGACGCTCGAATACAGCGACGAGCGCATCGCTGAGCTGGAGACCGAAGCCGACCGTCTGATGGCAGGCGTGGCGGTGCGCTGTGAGGAGCTCTCGCAGCGGCGTCAAACGGCGGCCCAGCAGCTGGCGGCGCGCGTCGAGGGAGAGCTGGCGGATCTGCGTATGGAGAACGCGCACTTCGGCGTCACCTTCCACTGGGAGCCGGCGCCGCGAGGTGTGCCGCTTTCGGCACCGTTGCCCGCCGAACGCCGGATCGTCGCGGACGGCGGGCAAGTCGCGGACCAAACGGAGGTCAACCGGGTCACCTTCGACGCCACGGGCATGGATCGCGTGGAGTTCCTGATCGAACCCAACGTTGGAGAGGGGTTAAAGCCCATGGCGAAAATCGCCTCCGGCGGCGAGACCTCACGGCTGATGCTGGCGCTCAAGACCGTGCTCTCGCGCATCGACAACACGCCGACGCTGATCTTCGACGAGATCGATCAGGGGATCGGTGGGCGCGTGGGCGCCGTCGTCGGGGAGAAGCTCTGGCGACTCGCTCACAGCGAGTCGGACTCGGTGGCGCGCCAGGTGCTCTGCATCACCCATCTACCCCAGCTGGCGGGATTCGGGGACGTCCACTTTGGCGTGCGTAAAGCCGTCACCGGGGGGCGGACGACCACCCAGATCGAACGTCTCGCGGACGAGACCCGCCTCCGTGAGCTGGCCCAGATGCTGGGCACCGCCGAGGACGACGAGTTACGCGGCTCCCGGGAGATTCTGGCGCAGGCCGAACGCCTCAAACGTCAGTCCGCCGAGGAACCGCACGTCGGCGGGTGACGTCCCCTCGCCTCAGACAAGCCGGACTGCCCGCTGGTTTTTGGCGACGGGCGCAACTATAGAGATCCGTTAGATTTTGGTATAATTACGTTGGGGCGGATTCGATCTACCCTGGCAAAGCGTGGCAACGTACGCAGCTCGAACCGGGCGTAAAAGCCTGGCATCTGCCGGCCTGCGCCCCTGGATGGACGTCAGGAGAGGCACCCGCTGTCGACGCTTTGCTATTGCGGGGTACTTTTCCTTAGGAAACCGCTAGGATTTCGAAGCGAGTGGTCAGCGAAGCCCCTCGCCAATGTCGCAGAACGTGCTTAGCCGCGCACAAGGCAAACGCAGCCGGGTTGATGACCTGGGTACGCGTTGCCAGGAGGCGCGAGCAACCTGAGCAAGCCTTAGAACCGCTTCGTTTGCCCTCGCCACCCATTCATTTGCCGATAGGTAGAAGCAGGTTATAATTAAGGGGAATATATTCTTACTAATACGTATGTAGCGTTTATAGTTGCGGCGTGAGAGAAGGACGTAATTATCGGACAGCAGCTGGATCAGGTAAGGACGGTCAGGGATGGCGCTAAAAGGTAAATTAGAAGACTTTGGGATCACCCAGTTACTGAATCTTGTGAATCTGGCCCGCAAGACCGGGACGCTCTATCTTGACCACCCGGACGCAGGGAAAGCTCACCTCTGTTTCCGGGAAGGGAAACTGGTCTACTCCGTCATGGAGGGGGAGAGCGACCGCCTGTTGACGTTCTTGAAGCAGGCCGGGAAGCTTTCCGCGGAATCCGTGCGGCTTATCCAGGAGAAGATGGCGGGTAAGTCCGATCGGGATATCGCCATGATGTTGATTCAGGCTGGACACATTCAGCAGCAGGACGTCGTGAACAGCATCCGCCAGCATATTCTGGGGCAAGTCTACCAGATCTTCTCCTGGACGAAGGGTGACTTCCGCTTTGAACCGGCTGACCTTCCGGTGCAGGGCAAATTGACGACGACCATCGCGCTGGAAAACGTGATCATGGAGGGCAGCCGGCGCCTCAAGGAGTGGGAGCGCCTCAAGGAGGAGGTGCCCGACCTCGACGTGGCGCTCAAATTCGCCGACCGTCCCACCACCCCGCTCCGGGACATCAACCTGACCGTTGAGGAGTGGCGGGTGATCTCCTTCGTCAACCCGCGTAACTCAATTCGCCGGATTGCGCAGTACAACAACATGAGTGAGTTCCAGATTCGCAAGATCGCCTACAGCCTGATCCAGGCCGGTCTGGTAGAGGTGGTGCGGGCCCCTCGAAGGGCGGTTGTCGAGCCGGCCGGCAGTGCAGAATCGGGGAAAGGCGTACAACGCGAGACGCGGTCGGTCAAAGACCGCCGTCCGGCGGCCAAGCGAGGTCTTATCAAGCGGTTGATTGATCGGATTCAGGAGTTGTAAAGCATGCAGACACTCAAGATTGTCGTCACGGGTCCCTTTTCATCAGGCAAGACCGAATTTATTCAAAGCGTCAGCGAGATCGACGTCGTCTCCACGGAGCGAAAGATCTCTCGGGAGGCCGAGCGGATCAAGAACGCCACCACCGTCGCCATGGACTTTGGACGCATCACCGTCGACGAGGAGCTGATTCTCTATCTCTTTGGAACCCCGGGACAACGACGCTTTAACTTTATGTGGGAGATCCTTTCTGAAGGTATGTTGGGCTTCGTCGTCATGATCGACAGCAATCGCCCGGAGACCTTCCGCGAAGCACGCCGCATTCTCAATACCTTTCAGGCCTACTCTCCCGTACCCTACATCGTGGCGGCGAATAAGCAGGATATGGAAGATGCCTGGCCGCCTGAGGATTTGAAGATCGTTCTCAAGGTCGATTCGGACGTGAAGGTGGTGCCTTGTGTGGCGACCGACCGCGAGAGCGTCAAGATGGTGTTATTGGAGCTCTTGTATTCGATTCTGGAGATTATGGACAGGACCGAGGAACCGGCTTAATCCCCCCTCATAATGCTGCGGTAGCGTTGCGGCATCATTCTTCGTCGGTCGGTCAAGGGAGTATCCGCAGGATTTTGGGGGCGTGATTTATCGTGTTGGCAGACGGTGACGTGCGGACGGACTTGTCCCCAAAAGCTAATTTGCCCTCACCTTTTGGACGAAGCCTCCCAGCGTCTTCCTAGCGGTCTTCCGAGCGGTCTCCCCAGTTTGACAATTTATCGATATTTTTGGCGTAGAGTAACCGTTCTTTAACTTATTTGCAACGGCCCTTTCTCTTTGCCTGCAGCCGAGTATGCTATGATAAGGTTGTAAATTAGTCACAGGGTCAAGGTGCTAGTGGTATGAGTTCCATCGTCACAGATCGCGGTATCGTACACTACGAGACGTTCGGCCGGGGACGTCCGGTCGTGCTGCTCCATTGCTGGTTGGGATCCTGGAATTACTGGTATTCCACGATGGAGTATCTGAGCGATGCTTATAAGACCTACGCCCTCGACTTCTGGGGATTCGGGGAGTCGGCAAAACAGGGCTCCTTTACGGTTACCGAGTACGTGGAGATGGTGCATCAGTTTATGCAACGGCTGGGCCTGGTTGAGGCGCCGGTCATGGGGCATTCCATGGGGGGTTCCGTCTCCCTGAGTTTGGCGCTCACCTATCCGGAGCAGGTCACCAAGATCGCTATTATCGGCTCCCCTATCGTCGGCTCTGGTTTGGCCTTTCCTTTGAAGCTGGCGGGCAATCCTCGGATTGCGTGGTTGCTCTACAAGTTTCCGCGTCTCTTTGAGTTCGGCATGAAGTTGGTCTCACCGCTGTACGCTCGTGATTGGCGCGCCTGGTACGACATGTTTATTGAGGATCTGTCCCGCACCACGATGGAGTCCTTCTGCGCCAGCATCCGCGATCTACGGCACACCGACTTGCGTCCGCGGCTGCACGAGTTGCAGCTCTCGGCCATGGGGATCTTTGGACGGAAGGATAACATCGTCGATCCTGGGCAGGGAGAGATCCTGCTGGAAGGTGCCCCGAATCCGATTGTGCATTACTTCGAAAACTCGGCGCACTTCCCGATGTTAGATGAGACGGAACGCTTCCACGAGACGGTGCGAGCGTTCCTGGACGGCGACGCATGACTCACATGGCGCTGTCATCTACCTGGGAGGGAGACGTGGAAGCGGAGGCGCACTACACCTTTCCCAACAAGATCGGGCGCATTCTTCTCCAGTCCCTGGAGGACAACATGGGGAGGAACGGCCTCAACGCCGTGCTGAACCTGGCCCGACTCTCGCACTTTGTGGGGCGCTATCCCTCCGCCAACTTCGAGCCGGGATTGTCGTTCGCGGAGGTGTCGGCGCTTTTCAACGCCATCGACGAGATGTACGGCCCCCGGGGGGGACGGATGATCGCGTTGCGCGCCGGGCGCACGTCCTTCAAGTACGGGATTGAGGACTTTGGCGGATTGGTCAGCGTGGCCGATCTGGCGCTGCGTATCGCGCCGGTGAACCTGCGCATGCGTTTGGGCCTGGAGGTGCTGGCGGAGATTTTCAACCGCTACACCGATCAGGTCGTGGAGCTCTATCAGAACCCGACGTCCTATTTTTGGGTCGTCGAGCGGTGCGGCTTCTGCTGGGAGCGTCGCGCCGAGGATGCGGTGTGTGCGGTGACCGTGGGGCTATTACAGGAAGCGCTCTATTGGGTGAGCGGCGGACGGCTTTTTGATCTGGAAGAGGTGGCTTGTATCGCGCTGGGTGATCCTCAATGCGTGGTCCAAATTGGTAAGGCGCGTGTCCCCCGCTCCGCTGCGGTCGATTGAGGTTGGGATGGTATCTAAGGGAGAAGTGGGCTCGTGCGTAAGATAATTCTGCGCGACCGGCGTCAGATTGCTCCTTTCAACGAGCCGGCGCGTCAGCTGGCCGTGTTGGGAAAGCCGCTCTGGTTGCACCAGCGCGACATTCTGGCGTCCTACACGACCGAGGAGCGCGAGGTCGAGTCGCTGACGGGATTGAGCCGGGAGCGTGTCGAGACGTTGGTCTATCGCGACAATCTCTACTTCGATCAGCCCTTTGTCGACGAGTTTATTGAGCGGGCCCAGGATCTGGGGAAAGCCTGCCGGATCGCTTTTGAGCTGGACGATCCGGCGATTGTGCAGCACGCGCTCTACTTGCAGCGTGGCATTCGTCGGCAAGGCAACTACTACGTCGCCGATCTATGGTACTATCCGTACGGTATCGAGCCGGTCGTGCGCCCGCTGGTCATCCGTACCGAGTCGCGCGAGGTGGGGTTCTATCACGTGCCCACCCACATGTCCAACGTACACGGCGATCTGGTCTATCAATTACCGACGAAAGCTTTGCTCTCCGTGGAGCACTGGGCGCATATCCTGTTGGCGAACGTGATGTTCGGCATCTTTGCCATGGGCGCGCGCTTTGAACAGGAGCTGGATCATGACTTCTGGCTCAATCTGAAATTGCTCTGGCGCGGGATGCTGGAGCGCAAACAGGTGCTGACGACGTCTGAGATGGTGCAGATAGGGCAGAACTGCGACATCGATCCCACCGCGAAGATCCAGGGCCCGACCATTATTGGGGATAACGTCACCATCGGTGCCGGGACGACGATTGGCAACTGCGTCATCGGCGATAACGTCAATATCTCGCAGGGGTGCGAGCTGATGTTGAGCGTGGTGGGCGCCGGCTCGTTCCTACCTTTCCGCGCCGCACTCTTCGAGACCGTATTGATGGAGAACTGCATGGTGGCGCAGAACACCTGTTTGCAGCTCAGCGTCGTCGGGCGCGGGACCTTTATCGGGGCCGGAAACACCTTCACCGATTTCAACCTGGTGCCCAAGCCCATCCGGGCGCACTTTGCCGGTGAGCTGGAGGAGACCGGCATGTCGGTGTTGGGCGGCGCCGTGGGGCACAACGTCCGTATCGGCTCCGGGATGATCATCTTCCCGGCGCGCACGATCGAGTCGGACGTGGTGCTTTTCGCCTCGCCGGAGCGCCGGGTTATCACCAAGAACATCTATTACGAGGATAGTGATCACTTTAAACTGGAGAACTGGAAGGAACACTACCCGCGACTCTATCCGAGGGAAAGTTCAACGTACTGATGGACTCTTTTGCCTTTATCATTCATCCCATCGATCCCAAGCGGGACGTTGCTCGAAAGTACCCGCTGCTGGGGAGGATACTGCCGGAAAGCGCGATCCACTTTCTCTCGCGGTTCTGGCCGCCCGTCTACATCTCGCACGTGACGGGTGCCCGCTCGGCCGCGACAGGCAAGGAGATCGAGGGCTGGTTGATTGCGGTGCCCTACACGGCGCCGCGTATGCTGGCCTTGCCGCCGCGTGAAGTCTACCGTAAAATCATCGCGGCGGGCCGGCTGGCCGAGGAACTGGGCGCCAAGGTCTTGGGCCTGGGTGCCTATACTTCGGTTGTGGGGGACGGCGGCGTCACCATCGCCGACGCACTCGACATCGCGGTGACCTCGGGCGACAGTTATACTGCCGCTGTAGCGGCGCGGGCCGTGCGCGCGGCCGCGCGCCGTATGCGCGTCGATCTCCAGCGCGCGACCGTGGCGATCGTCGGCGCGACGGGCGCGGTCGGGGGGGTCGTCACCCGCCTCCTGGCGCCTGACGCGGGACGGTTGCTGCTGATCGGGCGCAGCCGGGAGGGGTTGGAGCGATTCGCGGCGGAGCTGCGCGGGCAACACGAGGGTGACGTGGCTCTCTCGACCGACGTGGGCGCCATCCGGCAGGCCGAGGTAGTGGTCACCGTGACCAGCGCGGGCGGCAACCTCATCCAGCCGGGACAGTTGCGGAGCGGGGCCGTCGTCTGCGACGTCTCCCGACCGCGGGACGTCTCGTGGCAGGTGGCGCAACAGCGGGACGACGTCCTGGTCTTCGACGGCGGCCTGGTCCGCGTGCCCGGCGCGGTCGACTTCGGCTTCAACTACGGCCCGCCGCCGAACATGACCTACGGCTGCGTGGCCGAGACCATGACGCTGGCCTTTGCGGGACAGTTCGAGGACTACACGCTGGGCAAAAACGTCCAGCTGGAAGAGGTGCAAGCTATCGATGCGCTGGCGGCCAAGCACGGCTTTGAACTGGCGGCTCTGCGCAGCTTCGAACGGAAGTTAGACGACGCGATGATCGAAACGGTCCGATCGCGTAGCAGGCAGTCTGTGAATTTTGAAGGAGATATGCATGCTGGTGAGGTGCTGGCAGGAGGGAACGTATGAGTAAAGGCCGGATTCTAGTTGTTGAGGATGATTTCGATATCTCCAATATGCTCAAACTCTACTTTCAGTCCCTGGACTACGAGGTCTTCGTGGCGCCTCGGGGAGAAAAGGCGCTGGATCTGACACGTCAGAAGCTGCCCAACGTCATCGTGCTGGACATCATGTTGCCGGACATCGACGGGTACGAGGTCTGTCGACGGCTTCGCACGAATCTACGTACCAGCCACATTCCCATTCTTTTCCTGACGCAGAAGGATGAGCGCAGCGACAAGATCCGAGGCTTGGAGTTGGGCGCCGACGATTATATCACCAAGCCCTTCGACGTGGAGGAGCTGCGCCTGCGCGTGCGCAACACCATCAAACGGGCCGAGATGGAGAGTCTGACCAGTCCCAGCACCGGCTTGCCCAGCGGCCGGCTGATCGAGCAGCAGTTGCGGGAGCTCCTGCGCGAGGAGAGCTGGGGCCTGCTCTTTATCGGGATCAAGCGGTTGGACGCCTTCAACGAGGTCTACGGCTTCGTGGCCGGTGAGGAGGTACTCCGCTTTACCGGCATGCTCATCAACGAGGTGGTGGACGAGCTGGGGACCGTGGACGATTTCATCGGGCATATCGGCGGCGACGATTTCCTTATTGTGACGGAGAAAGAGCGGGTGGCGCCGTTACGCGCTGCGCTGGTCGAGCGTTTCAACGCGAAAGTGGGCACCCATTACGACTTTATGACGCGCTCGCAAGGGTATCTGGTGACGCAGGACGACGAGGGAAACGAGATACAGGTGCCCTTGATGGAGCTGCAGGTGGGCACGTTGACCTCGGACGATGGTCCTTTCACGGACATTCGGGAGATTACCGAGATCGCTGCGGAGATGCGCCGCCGCACGCAGCAAAAAGCGTAGCACGCTTGGGGATGGCGAGTGACGGACTATTATTGTGGGGATAGGTGGAGAATCAGACGACGTTCATTAAACGCACGCTAAGCGGGATCGCCGTAGCGACGGGCCTGCTGACATTGGCCGGGATCTATCTGCTTCCCGGACAGTCGGCCGTCTTCTACGTGGTGACCCTTCCCATGGCGCTGGCTGCGCTGCGCTGGGGCTGGCGGGGCAGCGTGGGGAGCCTGATGCTTATCGGGCTCGTCCTATCGCCGGTGCTTCTGCGGCGACCGGACGCGGCGCTCCCCGCCCTCACCGCGCTGATCCTGGGGCTCTTCACCAGCGTCCTCGTCGGGCGCTTCGCGGACCAACGGCGGCAGCGTGCGCAGCTGCTGCGCCGCGCCGACGGCTTCGAAGACAAGCTGGCCGTCGTGCTCAACGCTCAGGCCGTCTGGGAGCTGGTGCTCAGCGAGAGCCTCCGCGCGACCGACGCCGATGACGGCGCCTGGATCTGGCACGCCTCCGGCGCGGGTCACGCCACCGTCGATCGGGCGGTGGCGGCGCGATCCGGTGAGATCGCGGCCCGGCTGTCCGAGTCGGATTGGCTGCACCTGGTGAGCAGTGACGAGCTCTCCTCGTCGCTTCTCTCGCGACCCCCGCTCTTCCACGCGCTGCGCCTCACGGACATCCGGCGCTTTCCTCTATCCCTGGGCGCCCGCCAGGGGCAGCTGCTGCTGGCCCGGCGTCACGGGCGGTTCTCCTCGATCGAGACGGAATATGTGACCTGGACGCTGCGTCTGGCCCGTCAGGCCGCGCTGGGACAGGTGCGGTACGCGCGCGCCGACGAGGTGTTGGAGCGCCAGCTGCAGGAGATGGAGACGCTGCAGCGTCTCAGCCAGCTGATGAACGAGAGTCTCGACCTGGAGGAGACGCTCAACGCGGTCCTGGAGGCGCTGGCCGAACTCCTGCCGCACGACATGGCCGAGATCACCTGCTGGGATCCGGAGAAGGAGCGCTTGATACGCGGCGCCCTGTTGGGCAGCGAGCGGGTCGATACCTTCCTGGACAATATCGCCCTGAGCTACAGCCTGGACGATGGCCTATCCGGTTGGCTGGCGCGCAATCGTCGCCCGCTGCGCCTGGCCGACGCGCGGGACTTCGACGAGGCGAACCCCCTGCGGGAAAGCGAAGAGATCAAGATTCGCAGCTACATGGGCGTGCCCCTGGTCAGCCGCGGCGATTTCGTCGGCACCCTGGAGGTCGCCCACATCGAACCGCAGCGCTTCTCCGCGCACGACCTCGATCTGCTGCAGGCCCTGGGAGCGCAGGCGGCCATCGCCATCGAAAAAGCCTCACTCTACCAGGCGTCGCAGGAGCGGGTAAAGACGTTGGAGCGCATGAGGGCCGTTGCGCAGGCGGCGGGACAGGCCGACGATCTGCCCTCCCTGCTCAACGAGATTGTGACGCGGGTGGCCGACACCGTCCAGGCCGACGTGGTCGGCGTGCTTCTGTATGAGGAGAACTACCGTCGTCTACGGGCGTGGCGCCCCTTCCTGGGCGTCCCCGATGCCTGGGTGGACAACTACGTCATTGATTTTTCGGACACCGACCGCGCGCGCTTCTGGGACGGGAAGCGTCCTTATCTGCTAATCGAGGACGCCCAGAGCGATCCCCGGGTCGAATCCGTGGGATTACTCCCCCTGGCCCTGGCCGCCGATATCCATCAGACGTTGCTGGTGCCGCTGGAGGCCGGCGGCGAGCACATCGGCTTCATTCAAGTCGCGTCGCCGCGGGAGTCCAAGCAACGCTTCACCGACGCCGACGTCAACTTGCTCACCATGCTGACGGCGCAGCTCTCGGGCATGGTGCGGATCTCCCAGCTGCTGGAGGAGATGGAACGCCGCAACCGGCACATGCGCTCCCTGGTCTCCGTGGCGTCGGCCATCGGTACCTCCCTGGATCTGGATGACGTCCTCACCGCCGTCGTGGAAGCGGTCGCCAAGGTGTTGGGCTGTGAGCGCACGGCGATCTTCGTGATGGACGACGAGGAGCAGCAGCTCCAGCTGGCCGCGGCGCGGGGCGCCAACGCCGACTACGTGGCGCGTTCGCAGACACTGCCCCTGGTCAAGGGCGGACGGGCGCACGCGGCGGTGACCCGCTCCCGCGTGATCTCGGAGGACGTACTGATCGAGCCGCACTTCCCGGAGATCGCCGCGCTGGCCGAGCGCGACGGCCTGCGGGCCTTCGCCGATTTGCCCCTGCTGCGCGGTGAGGAAGCCGTCGGCCTGCTCTCGGTGCAATTTATGAAGCCGCACCACTTCTCCCAAGGCGAGCTCAACGTGCTCAACATCCTGGGTGAGCAGGCAGCCGTGGCCATTGAGAACGCCCGCCTCTACGAGGAGACCGACGAGGAGCTGAAGTTGCGGGTCGCCGCGCTCGAGGCGTTGCAGCGCGTGACCCAGGAGATCACCAGCACCCTCAACCTGGACCAGATCCTGAGCCTGGTACTTGAGGAGGCCGTGCGCTTCGGCGACGTGGATCGGGGCTTTATCCTGACCTGGCGCCCGGAAGCGCCGCTCTCGCTGCGTACCGCCATGGGATACGGCGCCGACCAACTTGCGCAGTTGCGGTCGCGGGCGGAGGCGGCGTCATCGGATTTGCGGGCGCTCCTGGCGTCTGGCGAGCTGCAATATAGCGCCGACCTGGCTCAGGAGGCGCCGTCCACTCCCCCGGCTTTGTTGGCGGACGCGGGCTCGCTTCTGCTGGTGCCGGTCTTCTACCAGGAGCGGCTGGCGGCTCTGATCGGGCTCCACAGCGCGCACCTCGACGCCTTCTCCACGACGTTCGTCGAATTCGTGGAGGGTCTGGCGGCCCAGACGTCCATCGCTGTGGGCAACGCCCGGCGCTACGAGGAGCAGATGCAGCGCGGCGAGTTGATGCACCAGCGAGCCGAGCAGATGCGGCTCTTCCTGGAAGTCTCGCGCACCATGCGCTCCGATCGTCCGCTGGACGAGATGTTGATGGACATCGCCTACGCTACCCAGGAGGCCACGGAGTATGACCTGATCCTCATCAGCGTGCTGGAAGGCGACCGCACGCGCCGCGTGGCCGGCGCCGGGATGCCGCTGATGGAGTTGGAACGCCTGAAGCAGGAGCGCCCGCCCTGGTCCACCGTGGAGCGCTTGCTGGACGAACAGTTCCGTATCGGAAATTGCTATTACATCCCCTACGAGAAGCAGCAGACGGCCCTGAACGGGGCGGAGATGGATATCTCCAGCGACGTGAAGGACGCGCACGCCGTGGAGCGGGCGCCGGGCGCATGGCACCCCATGGATCTGTTGATGGTGCCGTTGCGCAGCACGCGGAGCCAGCCGCTGGGCTACATGTCGGTGGATAAGCCGCGCGATGGACGCGTGCCGACCCGCGCTTCTGTCGAGGTGTTGGAGCTCTTCGCCGCGCAGATCGCGTTGGCCATCGAGAATAACCGCCTGGTGAAGGACCTGCGACTGCAGATCAACACGTTGAGCCTCTTCAATGAGATCAACCGCTCCATCACGGCCAAGCTCGATCTGCCGATGGTACTGAACACCGTGGTGCAGGCGGTGACCAATCTGCTGGGCTACGACTACTCCATTATCTTCCTGCGGGATCGGGAGACCGCGGACTTTATCCCCCGCGCCTCCTCCGGCTGTGCCCTGGAAGGAGTGGGTGAGATTGGCGGGCGGGGGGAGAGTATGCTGGACGTGATCCGCCGTACGAGCATGCCCGTGGTCGTCGAGGATACCGCCGCGGACGCGCGCCGCGTGCCCGGTCCGCCCGACGTCGGCGCCTCGTTGATGGTGCCGCTCACGGCGGAAGGACGTATCGTCGGCGCGCTGACCGCCGAGCGGCGCACGCCGGGGGACTTCTCGCCGACGCAGGTCGCGACCTTTACCGCGCTCGCCGACCAGGTCTCCGTGGCCGTGGAGAACGCGCGGCTCTTTGAAGAGGTCAAGGGCTTCTCCGAGGAGCTGGAGCGCCGCGTCGAAGAGCGCACCGAGGAACTGGCCGAGGCGCTGGACGAGCTGCGCGTGGAGCGCGACCGCACGGACATGCTCTACCGCATTGCCTCGGAACTGGTCGCCAGTCTGGACATCGACCGCGTGCTCAACAAGGCGTTGGGGCTCCTGGGCGACGCGGTCCAGGCCTCGCGGGGCGCTATCCTGTTGATGGATACCAACACCGGCTATCTCTACAGCCGGGCCAACATCGGCACCGACGAGCCGATCCCGCCGGGCGGCGTGCGCTCCAATCTCAACCGTGAGGAGGGCCTCATCGGTTGGATTCTACAGAACCGTGAATCCGTGATTATCCCGGACGTCACCGAGGACGAACGATGGATGCAGATGGAAGGCCACGAGGAGACGCGCTCCGCGTTGGGCGTGCCCATCTCCAGCAGCCAGGCGCAGACCATCGGAGCCATCTTCCTCCACAGCACCGCCGTGGCTGCCTTCACCGAGGACGATCGCCGGCTGGTCGAGGCGGCGGCGGTCCAGCTGGGCAACGCCATGAACAACGCCGAGCTCTACCGGATGTTGCGCGAGCAGGCCGAGCGGCTGGGCAGCATGTTGCGCACGCAGCAGATCGAGGCGACCAAGCACCAAGCCATCCTGGAGGGCATCGCCGACGGCGTGATGGTGGCCGACGCCAACGGGCGCGTGATTCTCTTCAATGAGGCCGCCGAACGTATCCTCTCCGTCACCCGGACGCGGGCGCTGGGCCGGCTGCTCGACGACATGCTGGGGCTCTACGGCGAACGGGCCCGGGAGTGGATGGCCCAGGTAAAGATCTGGCAGGAGAACCCCAAGGACTACGAGAGCGGGGAGTTCCTGGCCGAGCGGTTGGAGACGGAACAACAGGTCGTCAGCATGCACCTCTCGCCGGTGATCTCCAAGGCGCACGAGTTCCTGGGCGTCGTCGCCGTCTTCCGGGACGTGACGGCGGAGGTCGAGGCCGACCGCGCCAAGAGCGAATTCGTCTCCAACGTCTCGCACGAGCTGCGCACGCCGATGACGTCGATCAAGGGCTACGTGGACCTCATGCTGTTGGGCGCCAGCGGTGAGATGACGGCGCAGCAGCAGCACTTTATGAAGATCATCAAGGGGAACACCGACCGGCTCACTTCGCTGGTCAACGATCTGCTGGATATCTCCCGCATCGAGACCGGTCGCATCGAGCTGGAGTGCGAGCCGTTGGATATCGGCCCGTTGATTGAACAGGTCTTGCTGACCATCCGGCCCAAGGCCGAGGAGAAGGGGCAGCGCACGCAGGCCTTTGTGCCCGCAGCGCTGCCGCTGGTCTACGGCGACCCCGATCGGGTGGTGCAGATCCTGACCAACCTGGTCGGCAATGCGTACAAGTACACACCCCGGGGCGGCGAATTCTCGGTCCACGCCTACGTGCGCGAGGAGATGCTGCACGTGGCCGTCTGTGATACCGGCATCGGCATCAGCGAGGAGGACCAGAAGAAAGTCTTCGAGCGCTTCTTCCGGGTGGACGATCCCCTGGTGCACGAGGAATCGGGGACGGGCCTGGGCTTGTCCATCACGGTCTCCCTGATCCACATGCACGGCGGTGAGATCTTCCTGGACAGCGAATACGGCGTCGGCAGCAACTTTACCTTCACGCTGCCGCTGGCCGAGGGAGAGTCGCCGGAACCTGTGGGGACGCCGCCCAAGAGCTACGGATTGACGACGCGCTCCACGGTGCTCGTCGTCGAGGACGAACCCGAGGTCGCGGATCTGCTGCGCCTGACCCTGGAGAGTGACGGGCACCGGGTGCTCGCCACCCGCTTCGGGGAGGAGGCCCTGAAATTGGCGCGGGAGGAACGTCCCGATCTGATATCGTTGGACATCCGCTTGCCGGATCTGAGCGGCTTTGAGGTCCTGGAGCTGCTCAAGCGGGACGAGGAGACGACCGATATCCCGGTCGTGATCATCTCCGTGGTGTCGGATAGCGAACGCGGGCTCAAACTGGGCGCCATTGACTATCTGACCAAGCCGTTGGACGTCGATCGCCTGCTGGAGGTCATCGATCAGGTGAAGTCGGAGCAGGGCACGGTCCTGGTCGCCGAGGACGATCCGGAAACGCTGCGAATGCTTCGCGAGGCGCTGCGCGGGGAGAACCTGGCCGTGCGCACGACCCCGCGCGGGGATCAGGCGTTGCAGCTGGCGCAGGCCATGCATCCGGCCCTGGTGCTTCTGGATCTGAAGATGCCCGGCATGGACGGAGCGACGGTGTTGAAAGAGCTGCGCCGGAATCCGCGCACGCAGGATATTCCCGTGATCGTCATGACGGGGACCATCGCGCCGGGCGAGAGCGTCCCGCCGGAGCTCGAACAGGCGGGGGTGGTGCGTTTCTTGACCAAGCCCTTCTCCATGGACGAGCTGGCGGGCGAGATCTCGCAGTTGATCGACGGCAACGGAAAGGTTGTTCCAGAAGCGTGAGGCTCTCCTATAGAGACTTACAGACGCTGGAACTGCCTTAGGTACGTGTAAAAGGAGTTAGCATGACCCAAATATTGGTGGCAGAGGACGAACGCGATATTCGTGATTTGATCACGTTTACGTTACAGTTTGCCGGGTTTGACGTCGAGGCGGCGATGAACGGCGCCGAAGCGGTGGCGAAAGCGAAAGCTCTCCAGCCCGACCTGATTCTCATGGACGTGCGCATGCCCAAGATGACGGGATACGAGGCCTGCGCGACGTTGAAGGCCGAGCCGGAGGTGGCGGACATCCCCGTGGTCTTTCTTTCGGCCAAGGGACAGGAGAGAGAGATCAACGAGGGCCTGGGCGTGGGCGGCGTCGATTACATCCTGAAGCCCTTCGCGCCCGAGGAGCTGATCGCACAGGTCAAGCGCATATTGGCAGAGACAAGCAAAGTTGGGTAGGCGGAGAGGGACGTTGGCATGAGCGCCATTATTTTGGAAAGCAGCCTGGTGCACTACGAAACGCTGGGGCGGGGGAAGCCCCTGCTTTTCCTGCACGACTGGCTCGGTTCGTGGCGCTACTGGGTGCCGACCATGCTGGAGCTTTCCAGCTCCTATCGCGCCTACGCCATCGACTTCTGGGGCTTTGGCGACTCCGACAAGGTGCGCACGCATTATTCGGTGGACGGCTACGTGCAGCAGGTAGAGCTCTTTATAGACCAGATGGGGATGCCGGAGGTGCCGTTGATCGGGCACGGGCTCGGCGGCGTCGTGGCGCTGCACTTCGCCAAGGAACATCCCGAACGGGTGGGACAGATCATGGTGGTCAACACGCCGTTGGATGGCGCGCACCTCAGCCGGTCGTTGAGCGCTTTCGGCGGCGGGAATAATCCGGCGCTGCAGATTCTGGGCCGGCGCTTGAACGCCTACGAAGAGGTGGCCCTGGAAGCGCCCAAGACCGACGGGAGCGCGGTGGTCAACAGCGTGCGCTCGTGTATGCAGCTCGATCTTACCCTGCTGGTGGAAGAGCTGGAGATTCCCATCATGTTGGTCTATGGAGCCCAGGACACGCTGATCCAGTTGCCACCGGACGATATTCTGGAGGATCTGGACTACTTTAACGCCTCGGCTTTCTTGCTCGAAGAAGCACAGCACTATCCCATGCTGGAGGAGACCACAAAATTCAACCGGCTGTTGTTGGACTTCTTGATCCATAAGAATCAATGGGATAATATAGAGGTGAAAGAGGGCTGGCGACGCCGCATGCGGTAGGAGGGCACCAAGCGGTTCCCGGGTGAAGCAGAGACGACGGGAGGGCGCCTGTCACGTCTGCCGTGCGTATCACCCTCGACTTCGCTTATCTGGTACGCGGCTGAGCTTATTCTGCGGCCCTTGAGAGTCATTCGCTTCGCAATGCCTAGGAAGGGGGAGTATCGATGAAACGGTCTAGGGACGGCGCCGATCCCTGGGTGGTGGGGATAACGACGCGAATCCTCGTGTTGATCTCCTTTGCTGTGGCCCTGGCGGTGCCGCTTGATCTCATTCCCATTCTCTCCCCGCTCCCCGACGCGGAACAGACCGCGGCTGCTGCGCCGCGCGGCGGCGCCATCCGGCGGATCTTCTCGCTCGATCCCGTCACGCCGACGCCTGCCGCGCCCACGCCAACACCGACCCCCGACATTCCGCACGTCGGTATCATCGCCGGACACTCCGGGAACGATAGCGGCGCGCTCTGTCCGGATGGGCTCCGCGAGGTCGACGTCAATATGGAGATCGCCCGGCGCACGGTGGAGCAGCTCCAGCTGCGCGGTTGGCGCGTCGACCTGCTGGAGGAGTTCGACGCGCGCCTGGAGGGATACCAGGCCGACGCGCTGCTCTCCATCCACGCCGATTCCTGCGCCTACCCCGGCAAGACGGGCTTCAAGGCCGCCCGCGCGGAGTCCGCCGGCGCCGGCCTGGAGAACGAGCTCGTGCAATGTGTCAGTCAGGAATACCAAGCGGCGACCGGACTGCCCTTCGACACCAACACCATCACCTACGACATGACCCGCTACCACGTCTTCTACGAGGTCGATAACCAGACGCCCGCCGTCATTATCGAGGTGGGATTTATGCTGGACGACCGTGAGTTGCTGACGGAGCGCCCCGACGTCGTCGCCAGAGGGGTCGCCAACGGTTTGATCTGTTTCGTCGAGGGCGAAGGCTTTGTGGAGCCTTGAACGGTGACATGGGTGAAAAAGGTCCAAACCTCGGAGGTTTAGTAGGTCCTCCTCTCCAGCGAGTGATTTTGGTTGCGAAGGAGCTACCTATCGTGTCAAGTTCCGGAGAACTTGGACGGCCATCCCGGAATTTTCGGGCGGCGCATTGCATCTCCTCGGCGGTTGCAAATTTATCGGCTTGCAGTAAGATTGAAAATTGTGGGCTCTCTTATACCCGTAACGGCAAGTTGAATTTGTGTTCTCTCCACCGAGAATTCCCTTGGTGGATATTGTCAATCATTTCTTTCCCAGGAGGGTGAAATGTCCTATCAAAAGATCATCGTTGTAGGCAATCTCGGCCGAGACCCGGAGATGCGGTATACGCCCGACGGCACGCCGGTCACGAACTTCTCCGTCGCGACCAACCGCCGCTGGACCAATCCCGACGGCTCGCAGGGCGAGGAGACAGCCTGGTTCCGCATCTCGGCCTGGCGTCGTCTGGCCGAGACCTGTGCGCAGTACCTTTCCAAGGGCCGGCAGGTCATGGTCGAGGGCCGGTTGAACCCCGACCGAGAGACGGGCGGGCCGCGCGTCTGGACCCGGCAGGACGGCACCGCCGGCGCCAGCTACGAGATCACGGCGCAGCGCGTCATCTTCTTGAGCGGGCGCGGCGACGCAGGCGAAATGGAAGAAGGCGCGGGCGGCGCCGAGGGCGGCGAGGAGTATCCGGAGGACGACATCCCTTTCTAACCGGAGGATAAGGCGTCTCCGGTGGGGCCGGCCGATGCCCCAGCCCGGACGTGAGGTAGAAGCCTCCGAGGTGGTGTGAACGACGGCGGTGTCAACGACGTTCACCTGAGACCTCGGAGGCTTTTGCTGAGGGTATGAGGAGGAGTTGATCGGCCCGTGCGTTGGTCGATCGCGGAGATTTAAAGTCAGATGAGGAGTTTTATATGCAAGAACGTAAACGTAAGTTGAACGTAGAGCTACCCTCCGACCTGGAACCCATCTATGCCAATTTCGCGCTGCTGGTCCATTCCCCTTCGGAGATCATCATCGACCTGGCCCAGGCGCTGCCCAATCAGCCCAAGGTCAGGGTGAAGTCGCGTGTGGTGATGACGCCGCTCAACGCCAAGCTGCTTCTGCGGGCGCTGCAGGACAATCTGCGCAAGTACGAGGCGACCCACGGCGAGATCCAGCTACCCGGGCAGGGCGACGATTTGGCCCGCGCTTTCTTCGGCGGTGCGACACCGCCGGAACCGGAGGAGTAATTCGATGAACGAGCACTTGCATGCATGGCTGGACGACTTGACCGCGGCCGCGGAGGAGGACTTCGCGGCGCGTAACGCGGTCCGAGACGAGGTGTTGGGCCAGAGCCGCATGTTGATCCGTCACTGCTCGCACGCCATCCGGGCGGGACATCGGGAGCGGTGGGAGGAGGCGGAGGCGCTGCTGACCAAGGCCGACACCGCCGCCGCGGAGATGCTGGCGTTGGTGCGGCCCTATCCCGACCTCTTTCACACGGGCTACACGCAGTCGGCGTTGAAGGAGCTGGTGGAGGCGCGTATCACGCTGGCGCTGCTGGGCGACCGCCCGCTGCCCACGCCCGATCCCGAGAAGATCCCCTATTCGACCTACCTCAACGGTCTCTGTGAGGCCGCCAGCGAGCTGCGCCGGCGCTGTCTCGACGTCATGCGGCAGGGCGACCTGGCGCAGGCCGAGTCGCTGCTGGCGATGATGGACGCGGTCTACGAGGTGCTGATGTCCTTCGGCTATCCCGACGCCATCACCGGCGGACTGCGGCGGCGCGTCGACCAGCTGCGCGGCGTGCTGGAGCGCACCCGCGGCGACCTGACGAACAGCCAGCAGATGCAGCAGCTGGCGGACGCCCTGGCCCGCTTCGAGAAGCGCATCTCGGATTGACCGGATGAGACGCATACCGCTCGACACTTGCTGAAGCGACGACGATCAGCTGTGAAGACCTCCGAGGTCTCGGTACGTGCGTTTTGAGTTGATGTACCGTTCCCGACCAACTGTTTCTCCATTGGAAGATCGTTTTTAGACCTCGGAGGTCTGGTAAAGGTTTCGCTCCGTGCTCGTAGGCGAAAGTACGTTCACCTGGTAGATGATAACATCCCATGAATGGTGCTAGACACTTTATGTCTTGTAGGGATGTAGTATAATTCCCTGTTGGCACGGAAGATAAGACCAATTTTTTCGAACTGGCTCTCTCTACCCAGAGCCAAGGATCAACACCTAAGAAATAGACAAAGCGAAGGAAGAACGATGGGATTCTTGAAGAAGCTATTTGGCACAAAGAAGCGACCGGTCTACGTCGTCTCCGGGCTGCCGCGCTCGGGCACCTCGATGATGATGAAGATGCTGGAGGCCGGCGGGCTGGACGTCGTCACGGACGGCATCCGGGAGGCCAACGCCGACAACCCCAAGGGCTACTACGAGTTCGAGCGCGTCAAGCAGCTGCCCAAGGGCGACACGGCCTGGCTGAACGACGCGCGGGGCAAGGTCGTCAAGGTGATCTCCGCGCTGCTGGTGCATCTGCCGGAGGATCACACGTACAAGGTGCTCTTTATGCGCCGGGAGATGGACGAGATCCTGGCGTCGCAGCGCAAGATGCTGGTGCGGCGGGGCGAGTCGACCGACCGCGTCGACGACGGTGAGATGGGCGCGATGTTCGAGAAGCATATGCGGAAGGTCTACGCCTGGCTGGACGAGCATCCCAACGCCGACTACCTCGACGTCAGCTACAACCGACTGCTGCAGGGCGAGATACAGCCCATCGTCCGGCAGGTGAACGACTTCCTGGGCGCTGACCTGGACGAGGAGGCCATGGCTGCTGTGATCGATCCGTCGCTCTACCGGCAGCGGGCGTGAAAAGACGTTAGCAGGTTAGAACGTTGGACCGTCGTAGCGTTACGGCCGAAAATAACCAAGAACGTTTAAACGTTTGAACGTTGCAACGTTAATTCAAGTATTGACAAAGTATAAGAAGTATGGAGGTAGTACAACGTGAGCAAGCAGGCTGAAGAAAGTGTATTGGTTCCCCCGTATGGTGGGAAGTTGGTGGATCTGGTGGTCAAAGGGGCAGCCCGCGAGGAGCTGCTGGAGCAGGCGGGGCACTACCCCTCACTGCAGCTGACCGACCGCAATCTCTGTGATCTGGAGCTGCTGGCGGTGGGCGGCTTCTCGCCGCTGGACCGCTTTATGGACGAGGCCGACTACAAGCGCGTGCTGACCGAGATGCGCCTGGACGACGGCACGCTCTTCCCCATTCCCATCACCCTGACCATCGACCGGGAGGATCTGCCGACCCGTGAGGAGTGGCTGACCTTGCGCGATTCCCGCAACTACATCGTCGCCGTGATGCGCATCGAGGACGTCTTCCGCTGGGCCCCGCTGCGCGAGGCGCGGCTGGTCTACGGCACCACGGACGGCAAACACCCCATGGTCTCCGAGATGGAGCGGTGGGGCGACCTCTGTATCTCCGGCGAGCTCCAGGTGCTCAACCTGCCCAAGTACTACGACTTCACGGAGATCCGCCGCACGCCGGCGCAGACGCGGGCGCTGCTGGAGGCGCTGGGCAACGAGACCGTCGTCGCCTTCCAGACCCGCAACCCCATGCACCGCGTCCATGAGGCGCTGACCAAGCGCGCCGTCGAGCGGGTGGGCGGCAGCCTGCTGATTCACC
>CAZCPK010000006.1:0-24465 GCA_964500755.1 uncultured Anaerolineales bacterium | reverse complement strand
TTTCACACTTAACCAGATTTAATGGTGAAAATTACAGCAAAAATTAAAATCTCTGTGCCCTTTGCGTGCTCTGCGGTTAGATTGACCTTTTTGCAGTAAAGCCAACGTTTACTTTTCGTTAAAAGACTTGACAAGCCGCGCCAAAATCCTTATAATAGGGGCATATGGTATAAATGTATACCAAAGTAACCTATCCTTATCCAAATTCAAGAGAGCTGGTCATGGTCGACCGTGACTCCCCCACGCCACTCTATTATCAGTTGAAGACCCATTTCAAAGATCAAATGGCAAATGGGCTCTTGCGTCCTGGCGACCGCCTGCCCACCGAACGAGAAGTCTGCAAGAGTTTCGGGGTCAGCCGCGCGCCGGTGCGGCAAGCCCTGACGGACCTGGCTAACGAAGGGTACGTCTACCGCCGCCCGGGTCGCGGCACCTTCGTCGCCTCATCCGTCCCGACCCGGCTGGCAAAACAGACGTGCATTCACGTGATGACCCACTACGACATCCCCTGGATCACGTCGTTGGAACAGGCAGCTAACTACTGGAATGTCGAGCATCCCAAGCAGGAAATTAAACTAGAAATTATCATCCACCGGGAACGGGACAAGTTTCACGGGCGGCTACGTCAAGCGGTGGCGACGGGAAATGTACCGGATCTGATCTCGCTGGACTTTGTATGGATTACGCATTACGCAAAATCGGGCTACCTCAAACCCTTGGATGAGATCGCCTTGTCCTGGCTTGAGGACGAGATCGTGGATCTGGAGTCATCTGTGCGCAAGAACAATACCATAGAGGGACAGTACTACGGCACACCCATTCATGCCGATCTGGCAGGGCTCTGGTACCGCAAGGACTTTTTCACAGCGGAGAAATTGGACCCTCCTGAAACCTGGAACGAACTGCTGGCGCTGCTGGAGCACTTTAACCGTCCGCAGGTCAAGCGGAGGCTGGGCCACAACCACGCGCTAGCTTTCCCGGTGAGTCCTCAGGTAGGAGAAGCGACGTGTAATCTGCTGATGCCGTTCTTATGGAATGCGGGAGCCAAGCTAAAGCAAGATCTTGATACCATAGCGCTGGATAACGAAGACATTTATCGAGCGCTCCGCTTTTTAAGGACGATTACTACCACGTATCGACAAGCCCTGCCGCCAAAGATGGACGAGATGGGCTGGTGGGACTTCGCCAAGGCGCTGGCGCGGGGAAACGTCGCCATGATCCTGGGCGGTACGTACGAATGGCCGCACATCCGACCGTACACGCGGTGGGAAGAGGAGTCGGAAATGGTGAAGCGCTTTGGGTTTATCCCGGCGCCCCGCCCCACCAAGAGAATCGAGCCGGTTTGCTCGCTGGGCGGCATCAGCTGGGCCATACCTCGTCAGTCCATGCACCCGGACGTGGCGCTCACTTTGCTGCGGGAGGCCTCGTCCACCCGGGCTTCAAAGACTTACTGTAAACACAACCTGCAGATCTCACCTTATCGCTCTGTCAACAAAACACTCTGCTCTGAAGACCATCCCTGGCTGCAGGAGATCATTCCGTTGTTGCGATACGCTCATCTCCGCCCAATGTTGTTTAACTATCCTCAAATCTCCCCTTTTATTCAAGACATGCTGCATCAAGTCTTGTGGTTAAGGGAAGATATTGAAGACAGTGCCCAGCGCACGTCACGAGCACTGGATCTGCTGTGGTGAACACCGGTCACAGGCCCATAGTTGTGAGTACCGCGCCGCATACAGCATCATGATTTTTCTCGGATCTCTATGAGACGAATGCTAATCGTACCCGCACCAACTACAGTTAGGTTTTGATCTGAGCGCTAAACGCTTAGGTTAAATGAATGACTATCCCAGACAGTAGATATTGAAACGAGGAGGTTGTTATTGGATAGCCAGAATGAAAAACCTTACCTTTGCTTTACGTACAAACTAACCAAACTATGGAGGAGATTAACATCATGAAGAAGACACTGTTAGTGCTGCTTAGCCTGCTAACAATCTTCTCGTTGGTGCTGACGGCCTGTGGTCCGCAAGAGACCCCGATGCCTGAGGAGCCTACGGAAGAGGAACCTATGGAGGAAGAGGAGCCTGAAGAAGAGGCCCCCGCCTCAGAATACAGCCAGTCGCCCATGCTGGAAACCATGGATCTACCACCGGTAGATGAACGCCTGCCCGATGAGCCCGTGGTCGTTGAGCCGGTGGACCAAATCGGTGAGTACGGCGGCACCTGGTACAACGTGACCTGGGATGCCGGCGCCGGCAACATCAAGATGATTCTGTACGATCCACCGGTCCGCTGGAAGGCCGACTATACCGGCTACGAACCGGGCCTGATGAAGAGCTTCGACTGGTCCGACGATGGTCGCACCATCACCTTCGAACTTCGCGAGGGTATCAAGTGGTCCGACGGCGAACCCTTCACCACCGAGGACCTCGAGTTCTGGTGGAACGACCTGGCCCTGAATGAGGAACACTCGGTCGTGCAGGTGCCCTGGTGGGCCCGCACCGAGGAAGGTGACCCCATTGAGATGGAATTTCCCGACGAGTACACCTGGGTGCTGAAGTTTGAAACTCCCCAGTGGATCATGCCCTACACCCTGGCCCAGGGATTCTGGGAGTGGGAACCCCTCATGAAGCCCGCGCACTTCCTCAAACAGTGGCATCCCGACTACACCGACGGCGTGGACTACGAGGATCTCGACCTCAACGACCGCTGGTTCGAGACCGACGGCTACCCCTGCTTGATGGCGTGGTGCCTGACCGAATACACCCCCGGCGAGACCTGGAAGTTCACCCGCAACCCCTACTACTGGAAGGTCGATCCCCAAGGCAACCAGCTGCCCTACATCGACTTCATGGAGACGGAGCTGGTGGAGGACACCGAGGTCCGCATCCTGCAGGTCTCGCAGGGTCGATACAATGCCACCTTCCGTGGCACCGACGACCCGCGCCAGATCCCCTTCCTGAATGAGCAGGCAGAAGCCAACAACTTCCGCGTTCAGCCCGGCTGGATGAACGGCGCCGGCGCCTGGCCCGGCTTCATCGTCAACATGGACTACCACGAAAATCAGGACTACGACCCGGATGCCGAGTCTGACATCTCCAAAGAGACCCGCGAGTTGATCCGCATGCAGGAGTTCCGCAAGGGGCTTTCTGTGGCTATGAACCGTGAGCGGCTGGTCAACGTTCTCTGGGAAGGTATCGGCAATCCCAAGCAGTTCACCATCAGCCCGCAGTCCTGGCACTTCGAGAGCCCTGAGGGCCAGGAACTCTTTGAGGAGTGGGCCAACGCCGATGCCGAATACGACCCTGACCTCGCCATGGACTACTTCGACTCCATCGACTTCGTCGATCAGGACGACGACGGCTGGCGTGATTTGCCCAGCGGCAAAGCCTTCGAACTGGTCATCGACCAGAACGACTGGGGCGGAGAGCAGATCGCGGCCGAGGCTGTGGAGCTCTACCGACAGAACCTTGAGGACGTGGGCATCAAGGTCGTCGTCAACAACGTCGTCGGGACGGCTGAGGGTGGTACACGGGGTGAATGGGGTATAGGCTGGGTGCTGCGCACGACGCACGCCTCCGAGCTGGACCTCTGGACCTACCCCGACTGGGTCTTCCCCATTCGTGGCGCCGGTGAGGGTGCACGAGCCTTCGTCATGCAGGGATTGTATTACAGTTCCGGTGGCGAGCAAGGGTGGGAGCCTGAAGAGGGTTCTCCAGCCGCACGTCTGCAGGATCTTTTCCGACAAGGCCTACGTGAGCCTGATGAGCAGAAGCGTCACGAGATCGTCTGGGACGCCATCCGCGTGCACATGGAGGAGGGGCCCTTCGTGATCGGCGCATCTGGCGATCAGCCGATGCCCGTGGTCGTCGCCAACAACTTCCACAACGTTCCTGAGTTCGGTGTTCTGGGCCCCTGGGCCCCGGGCAGCCCTGGCAACACATATCCTGAGCAGTATTGGATAAGCGAGTAGTCTTAAAGCAACGTCTGTGGCGGGTGGGGGTGACCTGCCCGCCACAGGCTCAAGTTGGTCGGTGCTCTGCAACGGGATCGGAGGCAAAGCCGTCGTTGATGACTCCTTTGCGGCCTTGCTGAAACAGCATACTCTTCTCTTCTCAGGGAAGCCCCTTGTAGAGGCCCCTTATTATAGGAGGTAACATGCTTGGGTACATTGCGCGGCGTTTAATGTACGCTCTCATCATGCTCATCCTGGTCTCCTTTGTCAGTTTCATCATCATTGAACTGCCCCCTGGCGACTTCCTCACCCAGAAATTGCAGGAGTTGCAAGCGCGCGGCGACCGCAGTGCGGAGAACCGCATTGAGGAATATCGTGCCCGCTACGGTCTGGATAAATCGATGATGGAGCGGTACTGGATCTGGATCTCCAATTTTGTCCAAGGGGATTTTGGCGAATCCTTTCAGTATGAGCGTCCGGTCTCTCAGATGATCGGGCAGCGGTTGGGTATGACGGTGATTTTGGCCCTGAGCACGTTGATCATCACCTGGGTCATTGCCATCCCGGTGGGGGTCTATTCGGCGACCCACCAATACTCTACCGGTGACCAGATTATCACGACGCTCAGTTTCATCGGCCTGGGCATGCCCAGTTTCCTGCTGGCGCTGATCGTGCTCTTCTTTGCCGTTATCGTCCTGGAGCAGGACATCGGCGGGTTGTTCTCGCGAGAATATGCCGATGCCCCCTGGAGCTTGGCCAAGGTGTGGGATCTGCTGAAGCACCTCTGGATTCCCGCCTTCATCGGCGCGGTGACGGGCACAGCCGGGTTGGTGCGCATTATGCGCGGCAACCTCCTGGACGTGTTGGGTCAGCCTTTCGTAGAAGCGGCCCGGGCGCGCGGTCTGAAGAACCGTACGGTGACGTGGAAACATGCGGTGCGCGTGGCGATCAACCCCCTCATCGTCATTCTGGGAACGGAGGCCTTTCCCAGTATCATCGTCGGCAACGCCCTGATGGCTATCGTGCTCAACCTCCCGACCGTCGGCCCCCTGTACATCAACGCGCTGGTGCGGCAGGATATGTACATGGCGGGCACCATCTTGGTCTTCATCGTGGGCATGATCATGCTGGGCAGCTTGCTCGCCGATATCGCCCTGGCTGCTCTGGATCCCCGTATTCGCTTGGAGTAAAGACAAAGCCACAAATGCAAATGACAAATGTGAAATGACAAATGATGAAGCACCTCTGCTTGCGTGAGTTTTACTTCTGCTCATTTGCTCATTTTGAATTTGAAATTTCTGCTCTTTGTGGATTTTGCAAGGAGGAAAATTTATGACAACGCAAGTCGGGCAAGCACTCGAGCCAGGAACCAGTCCAGAATCCAGTCCCGAACAGGCGCCGGAAGCCTCCGGAGAACGCATCAGTCAATCGTATTGGAGTCTGGTCTGGTGGAAATTCAAGAAAAGCCCCACAGCCATCGCCGGAGGCATTCTCGTCTTAGCTTTCTATCTCTTCTGCGCCATCTTGGCCGAATTTATGGCCCCGTATACGCTCCAACAGCAGACCGATTATCTGGAGGCGCGTCCCCAGCCCATCGTCTTCAAGAATAAAGAGGGTGATTTCAGTCTGCGTCCCGCCGTCTACGGGTTGGACGAAGCGATCGATATGGAGACGCGCCGGCGCACGTATGAGGTCAATGAAGAGGAGATCTATCCACTCTATCTCTTTGTGCGCGCTGAGCCTTACAAGCTGTTAGGTTTTATTCCCATGGAAACGCATCTCTTCGGCGTCGACCCGGACAATCCGGAAGCGCACGCCTTTCTCTTCGGGACCGATCGGCTGGGGCGCGACGTCTTCTCCCGCATCATCTACGGCGGACGGCTCTCGCTGCTGGTGGGATTGATCGGTCAGGCGCTGACGCTGCTTTTCGGCGTCTCGCTGGGTGTCGTCTCCGGATACTATGGAGGCGCCATCGACATTCTGATCCAGCGCATGACGGAGTTCGTGACGGCGTTCCCCCGCGAGCCGTTGTTTATGGCGCTGGCGGCAGCGATCCCCCCGCAGTGGTCGCCCATCGCGGTCTATTTCATGTTGACGGTCATTCTGGCCTTCGTGCAGTGGGGGGGATTAGCACGACAGGTACGCAGTCTCATCCTCTCCTTACGCGAGCAGGAATACGTGCTGGCTGCGACCAGTTTCGGCGCCACCGACCGGCGGATTATGTCCCGCCATCTGCTACCCGGGACCATGAGCCACGTGATCGTGATTATTACGCTGATGATTCCGGGGATGATTCTCTCGGAAACGGCGCTCAGTTGGCTGGGCCTGGGGCTGCGCCCGCCGCTCACCAGCTGGGGCGTCTTATTGCAGGAGGTCGGCAGCGTGCGCGCGATCCGCTTCACGCCGTGGCTCTTGATTCCCATCCCCTTCGTCCTCCTGGCGATCCTGAGCTTCAATATGCTGGGAGATGGTTTGCGAGATGCACTCGACCCCTACGGTGGACGCTAGGAGGCTGGACATGGAACCTTTGGTTGAAGTAAAAGACTTGAACGTGGAATTTGACGTACGAGATGGCATCGTTCACGCCGTCGACGGCGTGAGCTTCACAGTACACCGGGGACGTACCCTCGGCGTGATTGGGGAAAGCGGCTGCGGTAAATCCATCACCGCCAAGACCATCATGCGGATGGTGCCCAAGCCCGGAAAAATTACCAGTGGAGAGGTCCTCTTTCACTACCGGGATAAATACGATCCCACCGGTGATATTGAGATCATCAACATCACGGACCTGGATCCTGATGGAAGCCGCATCCGCAAGATTCGCGGCGGTGAGATCGGGATGATCTTCCAAGAGCCGATGAGCTCTCTGACGCCCGTCTACACCGCCGGCACGCTTATCGGTGAGGCCCTCCATCTGCACCGCCTGGTCCCCAAGACCGTCGGCGACAAGATGAGCGATACGATTCAGGCCTATCGCCCCGTGACGGAGGAGGAAGCGCGGGAGATCGCTATCGAGATGCTCCACAAGGTAGGGATTCCCAAGCCGGAGGAACGGGTGGACAGTTACGCCCACCAGTTGAGCGGCGGGCAACGCCAGCGCGTGATGATCGCCATTGCGCTTTCCTGTGAGCCGGCGATGTTGATCGCCGATGAGCCAACGACGGCGTTGGATGTCTCCATTGAGGCCCAGATCCTGGATCTGATGGCCGAGCTGCAAGAGACGGTGGGGATGGCCATCATGTTCATCACCCACGACCTGGGCGTCATCGCCGAGGTGGCGGATGAGATCGTCGTGATGTATATGGGCAAACAGGTTGAGTATGCCGATGCGACAGAGCTCTACTACAATCCCCTGCACCCCTATACGCGCTCCCTGCTCAAATCCATTCCACAAATTGGCAAGCGGAGCGGTGAACGGCTGGCGTCCATCAAGGGCATGGTGCCGGATCCCTTCAATCTACCGTCGGGCTGCGTCTTCCATCCGCGGTGTCCCGAATTTATGCCTGGAAAGTGCGACCGCATCGTTCCGGCCTGGACCGAGGTGGAAGAAGGTCACTGGGCGCGGTGCTTGCTGTATGAGGAGGTGTGAGGATGGCTGAGCAAAAAACTACAGAAAACAACATCATCCTGGATGTTCGCGGACTCAAGAAGTACTTTCCCATTCGCAGCGGCTTCCTCCGCCGGGTGACCGGACACGTGAAAGCGGTGGATGATATCAGCTTCTACGTCCGTGAGGGCGAGACCTTGGGGCTGGTGGGCGAGAGCGGCTGTGGTAAGACCACCGCCAGCCGCACGGTCATGCGCCTCTACGAGCCGACCGGCGGAGAGGCCTACTTTCGGACCGAGAAATTCTCCAGCAACGGTAAGGCGGAGATGGTCAACCTCTTCGAGCTGGATGCCGAGCAGATGAAGGTTGTCCGGCGAGACATCGCCATGATTTTCCAGGACCCGGTCAACTCCCTCAATCCCCGCATGTCGGTCTTCGACATTGTCGCTGAACCGATGGTCATTCACGGCATGGGCAAGGGACGCGAGACCGAGGAGACGGTCATTAACCTGCTGGAGCGCGTGGGCCTGCGGGCGGAACACATCCGCCGCTACCCCCACGAGTTCTCCGGCGGTCAGCGTCAGCGCATCGGCCTGGCCCGGGCCCTCTCTCTGCATCCCAAACTGATCTTCTGCGATGAGCCGGTCTCCGCGCTGGACGTCTCCATCCAGGCGCAGACATTGAACCTGATGCAGGATCTGCAAGCGGACTTCAACCTCGCCTACCTCTTCGTCGCCCACGATTTGAGCGTCGTCCAGCACATCTCCGATCGCGTCGCTGTCATGTACGTCGGCAAGATCGCCGAGATGGCGGAATCCAACGAGCTCTACAACAACCCGCTCCACCCCTACACCGAGGCGTTGATGACGGCGGTCCCCAAACCCGATCCCAAACACGAGTCGGAACGCGTCATCATGCAGGGCGACGTAGCCGACCCCTCCAACCCGCCGAGCGGCTGCTACTTCCATCCGCGCTGCCAGTACGCCAAGGATATCTGTGTGGAGAAAGAGCCGGAGTTCCGCGAGTTACGCCCGGATCACTTCGTCTCCTGTCACCGCGCCGAAGAGCTGGATCTCCGAGGTGTGTGACGTTGTGCTAACGGATGTAATACGCTTGTGATAAGGGTATTGCATCCGAATTTTCTAGTCCATGAGTTCATGGCAACTCTTGTCACCATCTTAGAAAACAAATGACTGTTCATAGCATCAAAACTGGAGGTCAGGTATCATGGTCGATACTGAAAAAACAGTGAGGGCGTTGAGCAACGCGACTCTTTTCCGAGGTCTGAACCGTCGTCAACTGGAACGCTTCGCCAAGCGGTTCGTTGAGCGGGAATATGATGAAGGGGAAGCCATCGTCACCCAAGGGAAAGGCGGCGAGGGATTCTTTATCATCATAGAGGGTGCCGCCGACGTCATCCGCCAGATGCCTAATGGAGATAGGCTCGAGGTCAATCAGTTCGGAGTGGGCGACTACTTCGGTGAGCTGGCGCTGCTAGACGATGGTCCTCGCACGGCGTCGGTCATCACCACCGCGCCGACCAGCTGCCTTATCTTGACCCGCTGGGATTTTCTAGGTATGCTGAAGAAAGATGCGGAGACAGCGGTCGCCATTCTGCAGGAATTAGCGCGACGGTTCCGGGTAGCGCTGAACGCCATGTGACGTTCACAGATGCCAGTCATGCCGTCAAGGCGCTCCTCGAGATGGGAGCGCCTTTTTTGACGCCGGAGTCGCCGCGAAGCTGAGGCGGCCAAATTTGAGGGGGCAAGCTCATCGTGGAAAGGGTGATGTCTATGCAGTGTCCCAAGTGTAGGTACGAAAATCCGAACGGCATACGTTTCTGCGGGATGTGCGGCGCCCCTCTGGGCCGCCCCTGTTCGGCCTGCGGCTTCCACAATCCCTCCAACTTCAATTTCTGTGGGATGTGCGGCGCGCCCCTGACCCCACAACCCGAGGTCCCCAACGAAGAGGCAGACGCGCCCCCCCTGCCGCCTTCGACTCCGGAGGAGCCGCCCCCCGGCTTACCCCTGACGCCGATCACGCCGGTCTCCCCCACCCCGACGCCCCTGGAGGGTGAGCGTCGCGTCGCCACCATCCTGATGGCCGACGTCTGTGGCTCGACCGACCTGCTGGAACAGGTCGGCACGGAGACCTGGGTCCGGCTGATGAACCGGCTCTTTCAATTTCTGGAAACCGAAATCTACCGCTTTGGCGGCAAGGTCGACCAGTTTCGCGGCGACGGACTGGTAGCGTTCTTCGGCGCGACCGCCGCCCACGAGGACGATCCGGAGCGCGCCGTGCTCGCCGGGCTGACCATGCAAGCAGCCGTCAAGGCCTACGCGGTCGAGCTGCAGGCCGAGGAAGGCGTCGACCTCTCCTTACGGGTCGGCATCAACACCGGCGAGGTAATCGTCACCCGCGTCGGAGACCGCCGTCAATATAGTGAAGACACGGCCATGGGCGAAGCGATCACCATCGCCGCGCGGATGGAGACGTCGGCGGAGCCGGGCACTGTGCTCGTCAGCGAGAACACCTACCGGCTCATCCCCGCCGAGTTCAAATGGAAACCGCTGGGCAAGGTGCAGGTAAAAGGGATCGGCAGTCCCATCGTGGTCTACCGCCCCCTCGCGGCGCGCGCCGACGCGGAGCAGCTCCAAGTCTACGGGGTATCCATCCCCCTGGTGGGACGGGATAACGAGCAGGAGATCCTGAAATCGGCAATCGAGGACCTGTACGATGGACGCGGCAGCATCGTCTCCGTGATGGGGGAGCGGGGAATGGGAAAATCGTTCGTCGTGGCCGAGGTGCGACGCCACTTCGCGCGACAGGGCGCGCTGCTGGCGCAAGCTCACGACGAACAGCGAACTGCCCGCCCCACCCTCACCTGGCTGCGCGGACGCTCCCACTCCTATGACCAGACGCGTCCCTATTCGGTGTGGATCGACCTGTTAAACAACTGGCTGGGCGGGCAACCCGACGAACCGCCGGAGGAGCTCCGCGCGCACTTACGATATCAGGCGGAAGAGCTCTGGGGCGAACGGCAGGCGGACCACTACCCGTATCTGGCAGCGCTGCTCTCCCTCCCCCTGGAACCGGCGTTTCGCGACGCGCTCCGCCGCCTGGACGCGGAGAGACTCCGCCGTCGCTTCTTCACCACGCTGTGCGCCTGGGTCGAAGCGCTGGCCCGTCAAGGCCCGCTGGTGCTCTACTTCGCTGACATGCACTGGGCCGACGCCACCTCCCTCGACCTCCTCGAACACTGCCTGCCCGTGGCCGACAACGAAGCCGTGCTCTGGCTCCTGGTCTTCCGCCCCGACCGCACCCTGCCCATCTGGCAGGTCCGCTACCACATCGAGATGCAGTACCCTCACCGCCTGGCGTCCATTCACCTGCAACCGCTCAACGAGGCCGAGAGCAGCGAGATCATCGATCACCTTATCGGCCCGGACGTGCTGCCGCCGGAGACCCGGCAACTGGTGATCGAGAAGGCCGAGGGGAATCCTTATTACATCCAGGAGCTCATTAACGCGCTGATGTCCCAGGGCGTGCTGGTACAGGAGGAAGGCAAGTGGCACGCGGCGCAGACGGTCTCCGACATCGAGCTGCCCGACAGCCTGCAGAGCCTGCTGCTGGCGCGCATCGACCGTCTGACGAGCGAGGAACGCCAGCTGGTGCAGATGGCCGCGGTGATCGGGAAAGTTTTCTGGTCAGAGGTATTGGCCTTTCTGGCGGAAGACGCCGCGACCGTCAAGCCCCACCTCACCACCTTGCAGCGCTACCAGCTGATCGCGGAGCGGGGACAGATCCCCAATCTGGGGATGGAGTACGTCTTCAAATCGACCTTGATCCGGGACGCGGCCTACGAAGGCCTGCTCTCCACGCAGCGCAAGACGCTACACCTGCGCGTCGCCCGCTATTTCGAAACCCACTTCGATGAGGACGGGTTGGTGCCCTACCACGGTCTGCTGGCCTACCATTATCGAAGGGCCGGCGATCTAAAGAAGGAGCTGGCTTACACGTTGCAGGCCGCCGAACGCGCCCGCCGCGTCTACGCCAACGCCGAAGCGCTCGATCACTATACCCACGCCATGCAGCTCCTGGATCTCCTGGAAACTCAGGAGCTGACGGACGAAACCCGCCAAGAGCTGGCAAAGCAGCGCTTTCGCGTCCTGGACGGACGGCGCGAGGTCAACTTTCTGCTGGGAAACGCCGATACCGGATGGAGAGACGCGCTGGCCCTGCTGCCGCTGGCCCGCCAGATCGACGAGCCGGTCTGGATCATCGACGCCCTGTTGCAACAACCTGGGGTGGCGGGATGGCAGGAGCGCAAGCAGCTGCACGAGGGCATCCCTATGGCCCAAGAGGCCCTGGCCCTGGCCCAGAAGATTGAGGATGAACATCGAGAGATGCTGTGTTGGGGCGCCATGGCGGGGCAACGTTACAGCGTGGGTGATCCCGCATGGCAGAAACAGAGCCGGCGCGCTCTGGATCTGGCGCGGAAACTGGGCGACCGCCGCTACGAGGTGGCATTGCTCAGCAACCTGGGCCGCGTCTACGCGTCGCGAGATCCAGAGCGCAGCATGGAGTATCTGCAAGAGGCGCTCCCCCTCTGCCAGGTACTCAACGACAAGGAAGCCGAGCTCGATCTCCTGCGTCTGATCGGGGAGCAGTGGGAGAGCAGCGACGACTACTACCGACGGCTGATCGAATGTCACGAGCAGGAGATCGAGCTCAGCCGCGAGGTCGGCAACCGGCCGGTCGAGGCGCGGGCCTTGATGTTCGCCGGACAGATTCGCGGAATCTACCTGGGTGATTTCGAGAGAGGGCTGCAGATGCTGCGTAACGCCCTGGAGCGCACCCCCCATGATCCTCTGGAATTCTTCATCCACCTGCGCATCGCTCAGCTCTACCTCATGCAAGGACGCCACGCCGACGCACAGCAGACCCTGGAACACGCCCAGCACGTCAGCCACCCGCCGAGTCATCCGGTGGGCGAGAGCGGGCTCCGACTGATCACGGCGCTTTTGTATAACTCCCTCGGCGACGAAGCGCACCTGCGTCACGCCCTCGAGGTCACGGACCAGATGCCCACCCTCCCCGACGACAGCCCCCAATTCGCGGAACAATACCGCATGGCGACGTACTGCGTGCGGTCAACGTCCCACCTGGCCCGGGCGCACTACGCAACGGACAGGGCCAAACGGGAGCACCGGCAGCGTCTGGCGTTGGAAGCGTCCAGCGCCGCGTTGGAGAGCTACGAGAGACTAGGCTACGTCCGCCCCATCGAATGCACCAGTGAGGAGCTTCTCTACCGACACAGCCAGGCCCTCGCGGCCCTGGAGCAGCCCGCGGAGGCTCGCGACTACCTCCGCCAAGCCTATAAGGAGATGATGCGCAAGCGCGACATGATCCCACCGAACACGCGGCTGCGCCAGACCTACCTCGAGAACGTCAAACTGCACCAGGACATTCGTGTCGCCTACGTCGGCGATGTCATGCGGGTGCAGTGGGACGGCTCCCGGGTCAAAGTACGCTTCGACGAAACCGACTCCTTCTAAAGAGAGGAAACTCATGCCTGACGCAACCAAGATCCCATGCCCTGAGTGCGGATTTGAGAATCCATCGGGGATGAATTACTGTGGCATGTGCGGCGCGGCAGTTCCGCGTCGCTGTCCCAACTGCGGCTTTCGCAATCCCCCCGACTTCCGCTTCTGCGGTCAATGCGGCGCGCGGCTGGACGGGGCGCCGGCCGGCGCGGACGAGCAAGCAGCGCCCCGGCTGGAGACAGGACCGTCCGCCCAGCCCGTCGAGGTCCCAACGCCGACCGCCCCGCCGACGCCCACCGAGGAGCCAGAGCCCGCGACCGAGAGCATTGCGGGCGAGCGGCGCGTGGCGACGATTCTCCTGGCGGACGTACAACGCTCCACCGATCTCCTGGAACGCATCGGGACCGAGCGCTGGGTGGAGATCATGAACCACGTCTTCCAGCTGCTGGAGGCCGAGATCTACCGCTTCGGTGGTCGCGTCGACCAGTTTCGCGGCGACGGTCTGGTCGCCTTTTTCGGCGCACGCTACGCCCACGAGGACGATCCCGAGCGGGCCGTCCTGGCCGCCCTGGCCATGCAAGAGCGCGTCGCGGCCTACGCCGAGAAACTCGCCGAGCAGGAGATCACACTCAAACTGCGGGTGGGTATCAACACCGGCGAGGTGATCGTCGCGCACGTGGGCGACCGGCGTCAATACAGCGAGGACACGGCCATGGGCGAAGCCGTCGCCGTCGCCGCGCGCATGGAGAGCGCCGCCAGACCGGGCACCGTCTTGGTCAGCGAACAGACCTACCGGCTCCTCGCCCCCCGCTTCGAATGGGAAGTGCTGGGCGAGATTGAGGTAAAGGGCGTGCGTGAGCCCATCGCCGTCTACCGGCCAAAGGTCCCGCAGGACGACCTCGACTACCTGGAACGGGTGAAGTCCTTCGGCTTTTCGCAGACGCTCATCGGTCGCCAGCGGGAATTCGAGATCCTGAAAGGCTGCGTCGAGGAACTCTACGACGAACGCGGAGGCATCGTGCTGCTCACCGGCGAGACCGGGATCGGCAAGTCGTTCCTGGTCACCGAAGTACGGCACCACTTCGCCCGCCAGGGCGCGCTGTTGGCCCGGGTGCAGGCCAACGCGGAGGCCGAACATCGCGGCTTGACCTGGCTGCGGGGGCGCTGCCGCTCTTACGAACAGTCCTGGCCCTACTCGATGTGGCTGGATCTGTTCCGCCACTGGCTGGACGTCCGCCCTGACGAGTCTGATAAGGAGATCCGCACACGCCTCCAACGGCAGGCCCAGGCCCTCTGGGGAGAGCAGATGGCGGAATACTACCCCTACCTGGCCGACTTCCTCACACTGCCGTTGGAACCCCGCTTCGCCGAGCGCGTCAAGCACCTGGACGGGGAGGGAAAACGCCAACGCTTCTTCCTGGCTGTGCGTCACTGGCTGGCGGCCCTGACGGAGTACGATGAGGCAGGCGGGCGCCCGCTGGTGGTCGCCTTTCACGACGTGCACTGGGCCGACACCACGTCACTGGATCTGCTGCAATACTGTCTACCGCTCTGCGATCGACGTCCCCTGCTCTGGCTGCTCATCTTCCACCCCGACCGCACCTCGCCGGCCTGGAAGCTCCGCTATCACGTGGAGACGGAGTATCCCCACCGCCTCTCCTATCTCGCGCTGCCCCCCTTCACCAAAAAAGAGAGCGCCGAGTTTATCGACCAGCTGATCGGCCCCCACGTCCTGCCGGAAAAGACCCACGCGCTCATCGTGAGCAAGGCCGAGGGCAATCCCTACTACATCCGGGAGTTGATCCACTCTCTGATCGCGCAAGAGGTCCTGGTGCAGGATCCGGAGAGCGGTGCGTGGCGCGTCACGCGCACCGTCACCTCCATCGACTTACCTGACAGCTTGCAGAGCCTGCTGCTGGCCCGCATCGACCGCCTGCCCCCCGAGGAGCGACACGTGCTGCAGGTCGCCTCGGTCGTCGGCCCGGTCTTCTGGAGCGACCTGTTGCGCACACTCCTGGAAGATTCACAAGGGCTGCAACCGCACCTCACCCACCTCCAACGGGAGGAACTGATCCATGAACGCGGACGGGCCTGCTGCCTGGGCATGGAGTACGCCTTCAAGTCGGCCCTGATACGCGACGCCCTCTACGACGGGCTGCTGCGCCCCCAGCGCGTCGCGTATCACCGTCGCGTCGCCGCCTACTTCGAAAAGAACTTTGACCCTGAACAACGCACCCAGTACAATAACCTGCTCGCCTATCACTACCGCCAGGCCGGGGAGCGGCGGAAGGAACTCGACTACCTGCTGCAAGCGGCCAAGAACGCACAGCGGTTCTACGCCAACACCGAGGCGGTGGAGCGCTACACCGAGGCGCTAACGTTGCTGGAGGATCTTGAATCCCAGGCTGTGGAGGAAGTGGAGCGTCAGGCCCTGCGCCGCAAGCAATTTGAGGTGCTGAACGAGCGCAGCACGGTCTTCCACCTCATGGGCGCACGGACCCGGGCCCGCGCCGACAGCCAGGCGCTCTTACAGATTGCCCACAAGCTGGGGGATCCCCCCGCCTATCTCATCGACGCGCTGCTGGAACAGCCCGGCGTCGCCCGCTGGCGCAACGAGCGGGAGCTGCGCGCCGGCCTGCCACTGACCCAGAAGGCGCTGGCCCTGGCGCGACAGATCGACGACCGGCATCGTGAGATGGAAGCGTTGAGCGCCATCGCCAACCAGCGCCTCTATCTCAACGACCCGGCCTGGCAGGAAGCCGGAGAAGCGGCCCTGGAGATCGCGCGGGCGCTCGACGACCGCCGCTCCGAGGCGCAACTGTTGATTATGCTGGGGAAGTTCTGCAGCTGGACGGATCAACCGGAGCGCGGCATGGCCTATCTTCAGAAGGCCATGCCCATCTCCAGATCCCTGAACGATAAGATGATGGAGATCGCCCTGCTGGATCAGCTGGGCCTGGAGGAGGAACGCCAGGGCGACTACCATCGCCTGCTCACCGAGTATCAGGAGAAGCGCCTGCAGCTCAGTCGAGAAATCGGCTATCGCGACGGAGAGGGCGCATCCATGACGCTCTGCGCGCAGACGATAGGCGTCTATCTCGGCGACTACGAGAGGGCCATGGAGCGGCTGAACCAGGCGCTGCAGATCCTGAAGGAGACGCCCGGCGAGATGTTCGTGCTGCTGCGCATCATCCAGATCGAGGCGTTGCGCGGCAACTTCGACGCGGCGCTGAACGCCCTGGAGCGCGCCCGGTCCATCGACGAACAGGCCGTCTTCGCGACCGCCCGGGCCGGCCTGCGCCTGGTGATGATGATCCTCTATAATGCGCTGGGCGAAGAGGAGCAGCTCCGGGCGGGCCTGGAGCTGCTCTCGGAGATTCGCCAGATGCTGGAGGAAAATCCCCTGCTCTCGCACCAGTACAAGATCGCTGTGGCCTGTAAAGCGACGGCGTCGCACTTGAGACTGGCGGCGCTCACGGAGAGCGAGGCGCACGACGACCATTGTATGGCGGCTTTGCGTGCCGCACAGCACGCTCTGGAGACCTACGAGAACCTGGGCTTCGTGCAGATCGTCGAATGCGTCAGCGAAGAGATCCTCTTCCGGCACAGCCAGGCCCTGCGGGCCAATCACCACGTCTCAGAGGCGGACGGCTATCTACGCCAGGCCTACGCGGAGATGATGCGCAAGCACGAGCTGATCCCCGAGGAGACGCAGTTCCGTCACACCTATCTACACAACATCGCGCTCCACCGGGAGATACAGGCGAGCTATAGTCAATACATTGCATAAGACCAACCTACGGTGGAAACCACCTGGGAATCAGCATGCACGATCGGAAAGTCGTCCGGACTGCCGGGACGCGGGGCTCCCACATCAGGTATAATTGGGAGTAGGGAGTACCAGGAAGGAACGCTTTACTATGAAAACTCAACCATCCAAAACATCACCCTGGGGAACGTGGGCCGAGCGCGCGAGCCAGATGTTGCTCACTCTCGTCCTGGTCGGCGCAGCGCTTCTGCTGATCGCCCACCTGCACCTCGCCGTGACGCACCGTTATCCCCTGGACTACGGCGAAGCGCCGCTGGTCGACCAAGCGTTGCGTCTGGTGGAGGGCAAATCCCTCTATCGCCGCGACATCAGCGCCCCACCCTACACTATCACCAACTACCCGCCACTCTACGTCCTGACGCTGGCGCCGGGCGTAGCGCTCTTCGGTCCCAACTTCTGGTTCGGTCGGGCAATCTCCGGGCTGAGCGCCCTGGCTGCCGGCGTTTTCCTGGCGCTGCTCACCTACGAGGTCTCCCGCGACCGCGGGGCGGCCGTCACGACGGCGGGCGTCCTCTGGGCAATGTCCTACCTCGTCCACTGGTCGGCCCTGCTGCGCATCGACCTGCTGGCCCTGATGCTCAGCGCGGCGGCGCTCTACGTGTTGGCCCGCGCGCCCGATACGCGGGGCGGCCTGCTCGGCAGCGCGGCGCTGCTCACGGCGGCGGCTTACACCCGGCAATCCTATGCGCTCGCCGCGCCGTTGGCGGCCTTCGTCTGGCTCTGGTCCACCCGGGGATGGCGGCGGACCTTCGCGCTCGCCGCGTTGGTCGGCGCGGGCGGCCTGCTCCTCTTCGGCGTCCTCAACGGGCTGACCGGCGGCGGCTTCTTCTTCAACATCGTCACCGCCAACGTCAATGAATTTGGCATGGAGCGGCTATGGCGCAATCTGGAGTCGTTGGGGAGAGGGCTGCCGCTCTTACTGGGATTGGGCGTGCTGGCGTGGCTGCTCTCATGGGCCATGGAACTGCCCGGCTGGAGGCTGGTCGGCCCTTACCTTATCGGCGCCTTTCTCTCGGCTCTCACCATCGGCAAGATCGGCTCCAACGTCAACTACTTCCTGGAGTTGTGCGCGGCCCTGAGCCTCGTCGCCGGCGTCTGGGTCGCCTGGAGCCGTGCGACGCCCCGCCTCGAACGGCGCCCGGCGCTGCGCGCGCTCCTACTGCTCCTCCTGAGCGTCCAGGGGGGATGGATGATCCGCACGACGATAAACGACTACCTGCCCCGCCTGACCGGTCGCCGCGCGGCGTCGCCTGAACTGCGGGCGTTGGAGGAGGACGTGGCCCAGGCGGAGGGCGTTGTCATCGGCGACGAGTACATGGGCATGGTCACATTGCAAGGCAAACCGCTCTACGTGCAGCCCTTCGAGGTCACCCAGTTGGCCGAGGCTGGCCTCTGGGATCCGACGGCGCTGGTGAACGACATCCGCGAGCAGACGTTCGCGCGCATCCTCATCCACCACTTCCCCAACGCCGAGGTCCACAAGGAGCGCTGGACGCCGGAGATGCTGGAGACCATCGAGCGGCATTATTACCTCAGCGACACCGCAGCCGATACCTACGTCTATCGTCCCCGGGTGGATACGCGGGCGAGCGCGCCGACAACGCCCCCGGAGCGGTGTCCAGACGCACCGTGGCGCCTGCCCGGTGACGGATCGTTGGGCGTGCGCTGGGACGACGCGCGGCTGCGTATCTTCGGGCGCGGCGCCGCCGGCAAGGTCCCTGTCTACGCCGTCGCCGCCGGAACGCTCTTCCGTCCAACCGAATGGGACAGCGCGGTAGCGATCCTGCACGCCGACCCGCTCCGGCCCGGCGAACAGGTCTGGTCCTACTACGGTGACATGCGCAGCGCCGATGGGCAAGAGGTGCTGGTGAATGAGGGCTTCCCGCCCGGCAGCGCCGGCGTCGCCGTGGAACAGGGTCAGCTGCTGGGATACCAGGGTCAGTGGGACGGCGCGGCCCAGCGCGCCACGTGGACGCACGTCGAGTTCGCCGTGCTGGCAGCCGCCGGCGACCCGTCCGCGCCGCCGCCGTTGGCGGACGCGGAGACGCTGTCGCCGGCCCGCTACCTGGGACTCGACCCCACCGAAGATGCCGGTCGTGGAAAACTTACGCCGCTACGGTGCGCGGAATAGCACCGTAGGCGAGGCCCTATGCCCCACCTTCACACTCCAGAGGGTCTTTGGAACTTTGCGGGATGATGGAATGAGCAGCCCTAAAACTGGCGCAGTGGACTACGCTGGTGAGGTTCACCAGCCCTTTTCTACGTTGTGACAGAAAGCTTAGGGCAAACGTTGCCTTTGTATCCGGCGAAACCCCAAAGAGACAGGATTTTTTTACCGGAGCCAATGCTCGAAGGCTTTTCAGATAGACGTTCGGGAGGTCAACCAGGGGAGAGTGCCTAAATCGATCTAGCTAGATGAGTTTTGCACAGAATGTGTCCGCCACCTATCCCTCGGAGAGCGGGATGCTGCGATCCTGCTTACAAAGTCCCGCTTGCAAAGAGCACCAGCGTGGGGGCTGTACCCGATGCAACTCGGGCAGCAATCGCTAGTCCTCTTGTTCTTCCTCCTCGGACGGAGACCGGTCCACTAACACCTCCACCAACCTCGTGCGATCAGAGGTTCCCGACACGAAGTCATTATCCAGATAGATAGCGCCGAAGTTACAGCTGTCCTCACACTGCCCACAGTAAGCACAGCGATCCGGGTGATAGATCAGGCGAAAGGTGTCTCGATCCTCCCGCTCCATCTCCAACGCAAAGGCGGGGCAATCACGCACGCAGAGGCTGCAACCGCGGCAGGCATCGGCGTTGATGCGAACCCGTCCCCGGTAGCCCTCCGGTAGTTCGACCGGACCAAAAGGGTAGTCCACCGTGCCGGGGCCGCGCTTCAGGGGCCCCCAGATGCGGGGAAAGAGATAGGCAATGGCTTCCAGACATTTGAGCATCACTAGCCTCCAATCCAAATCGTGACCAATAACTGCACCAGCGCCAGCGGCGCCAACACCCGCCAGCCGAGATTGGCCAGCTGGTCGATGCGCAGCCGCGCGTAGATCACGCTGGTGATGGAAAGTAACAATAAAATCGCTAACGCTTTTAGCCCAAAGATCAAGAAGACAGGCAGTGTACCGATGAGGCTCCCCCCTCCAAAGAAAAGATTGACCAAGAGAAAGATTCCCACCAACGTCTGGATGTAGATGCTGAGGTGCCAGAGCGCCATCTTCCGCCCGCTGAAGTCGGTGAGCGAGCCGGCGACGACCTCGGACTTGGCCTTAGGGATATCCAGGGGGTCGCGCTTGAGCTTGCCAATAAGGCCGATAATGGCCAGCACGAAACCTAAGGGTTGCATCAACGCCCCCCACGTCGTCTGGGCCTGGTATTCGACGATGGACGCGATACGCCAGGAGCCGCTGAGCACCGCCGGACTCGCCACCGCCATGAGGAAGGGCACCTCGTAGGAGAAATATTGCAGCAGCGAACGATGTCCGCCGATGAGGCTGTAGACGCCGACGGAGACCCATCCGGCCAGGAAATAGCCCAGCGCCGGCAGGCTAAGCAGGAAGAGCACCACGACAAGGTCCCCCTCAAAAGACGCCGTGACCACGTCGCCGACAGGCACGTAGAGCCCAGCGGTCAGCACTGCGGCCAGGGAGAGCATGGGCAACAACGCAGCGGCCTGAGCGTGCGTCCCCCTTGGCACCACGTCCTCCTTCGCCAGCAACTTGATGAAATCTGCCAGCGGCTGAAACCACGGCGGACCCACACGCTCCTGGAAGCGGGCGATGACGCGCCGATCCATCCACTCGAAGAAGAGCGCGCAGAGAAATAGAAACAGAAATCCGGGGAAGATGAGTAAGTTAACGAGGACCATGGAATCTCCAAAGACGCGTTGCACCTTGCAGGTTACAAGTTACAGGTTGCTCTCGTCGGAATCTGGTTTTCATGTTAGTAACTCCCAATACGAGCATAGAATCTGCTTAATCTGCTGATCATCAACGGTCCGCACAGGCAATGCAGAGGTCGACACCGGAGAGCACCACGGAGACGTCGGCCATACTGACGTCCTCCAGTTGCGTGGGCAGCGTGATCAGGCTGGTCAGGGTAGGCGTGCGGATCTTGACGCGGGCGGGAGTATCACTGCCGTCGCTGCGGACATAGTAGATAACCTCGCCGCGCGGCGCCTCGGAGCGGCTGACGACCTCACCCGCAGGCACGCGCCGTTTGGCACGGGCCAAAACCGGGCCCTCGGGCAGTTGGTGCAAAATCTGGCGGCAGAGATTGAGACTTTCCACCGTCTCCTGCACGCGCACCAACGTGCGCGCCCAGACGTCGCCGTCCGTATGAACCGGCACGTTGAACTCCAGCTGGTCGTAGGGCGGACGGGGTTGGTCCCGACGTATATCCACGTCCAGACCGGAGGCCCGCGCCACCGGCCCCACGACGCAATATTGGCGGACCTGCTCCAGCGAGAGGTATCCGATGTCGCGAGTACGAGCGTGAACCGTACGCTCCTTCTTCACCAACCCGATGGCGTGCATAAGTTGCTCTTCCAGCTCATCGAGCCGGTTCAGGATAGCAGCACGGTGCTCCTCCGTCAGGTCGATGCGCACGCCGCCAATAACGTTGACGGCATGAGAGACCCGTCCGCCGGAGAGGTCTTCCATGATGTCCAGAGCGATCTCGCGGTCGCGCCAGGCGTACATGAAGATGGTATCGAAGCCAATGTTATTCGCCAGCACTCCCAGCCAGAGCAGGTGGCTGTGAATGCGTTCCAACTCACAGAGCAGCGCGCGGATGTAGAGACCGCGCGGCGGCACGTCAAGCCCTAGCAGCGCCTCGACGGCCTGGCAGAAGGTGGTCGTGTGGACGTGGGAGCAGATACCACAGACGCGCTCCACCAGATGCACGGCCTGTATATAGGTCCGCTGCTCACAGAGTCGCTCGATGCCGCGATGCACATAGCCCAGGCGTAGGACGCTGTCGACCACGTGCTCGCCTTCCACGGTCAACCGGAAGGACATGGGTTCCTTGAGCAGCGGATGCTGTGGCCCGATGGGAACGGTGACCTTACTCATCGTCGTTCTCCTTTGTCTGTTCATCCTTACGTAGCAGATGCCCGCCCTCCCAGTCGTCGGGCATAAGCAGCGGCTCCGGGTCGGGGTGTCCCTCGAAAGTGACCCCCAACAACTCCCAGACCTCGCGTTCGTAGAAGGCCGCGCCCGGAATCAGATCGGTAAGGGTCGGGATGCGCAGCACGTCGTAGGGCAGCAGCGCGCGCAACGTAATGCCCGACTCTGCCCAGAAGTGGTAGAGTAGCGCGACGCCCTCGCCGGTATCGTCGCCGGTGATGGTGGAGAGATGGGGGACGTCAAACTGCTCCACGAGGATACGTGCGGCCGGGACGAGATGCTCCGGAGGAAAGGTGAACATTGTCTCCTCCAACGGCACCGTCTCCATCTTCAATTCAATCTCAGGAAACGCCTCTTGCCACGCGTCGCGCAGCGCCTCGATGTCCGGTCTCTTAAAGTCGCTCATTCGATCTTCTCCAGTAGCTGTGCCAGGCCGTCGATGATGGCCTCCGGCCGGCAGGGGCAGCCGGGGATGTAAATATCTACGGGTATCACCTGTTCCACCCCGCCCAGAATGTTGTGACCGCCCTGAAAGACGCCACCGGAGCAGCTGCAGCTGCCCACGGAGACGACCCATTTGGGCTCAGGCATCTGCTCGTAGATGCGGCGCAGGCGGTCGCGCGATTGGCGCGTCACCGGCCCGGTACAGAGCAAGATATCGGCATGGCGCGGTGAGCCCTCCTTGAGGATACCCAGGCGCTCCACGTCGTAGCGGGGCGTCAGCAGGTCGAGAATCTCAATGTCGCAGCCGTTGCAGCCGCCGCTGTTGAAGTGGAGGATCCAGGGCGATTTGCGGCGCGCCCAACGCACGACGTCGTTTATCTTTTCATCAATCCAACGTTGCATCTTATGCCTCCTCCTTCGCCAAGATGAGGACACTGATAGCGATACCAACAGCGTAGAGTGAGGCCACGCGGCGTGAACCAGCGCCGCCGGGCAACGTGGTAATCACCAACGTCGCCACGTGGAGAATAGCGAAGAGCAGAGCCAGGCGGAAGAAGGCATGGTAGGAAAACCGGCCGGACGTAGGCGGCGAGACACTTTCGCCGCCGGTATAGGCAAGATGTTTGTCCTCGTGGTGCTCGCCCGACGCCGCGATCTGTCCGCCCACGTGATGAATGCCGTACGCCAACAGAAAAAAGAGCACGAAAGCCGCCGGGGGACTCAACAGGATTTCTTCAATCATCGGTGGTCTCCTCCCTGCTGTGCGGCAGACCTAGAGGACCAGGTGCGTCGTTTGCGCCTTCTTCGCCGGGCACGGCGCTTCAAGTGACGCAGATAAGCGGGCCATCCCTGTCGGTGAATTCTCTCCAACACGGCTCGACCGGCGCCCACGTTAAAGAGAAAACTCAGGCTCATGGTCACCGCCGAGGCCAAACACCACATACACGTGGCGCCGATGCCGAAGGGCTGCCAGAAGGTGAGGAAGAGGGAGAAACCGAAACCGAAGGTCGTCAATGCCAAGCGCATCACCAGGGCGAGCTCGACGTAAGGTTCCTGCCCCCACCGCTCGTAGGCGTAGGTCGCCAGAATCGCCAGATAGCCCAACGCCCCAAAGAGCGCCATGGGCAGGAAACCAAAGAGCATTGCCAACTCACTCTGTTGAACCACGTTACACTGTCCGATAGGGCCGCAGACCAGTTCTTCCGGCGTAGTCTCCCCGTAGGTCAAGTAGAGCGCCACGCCTAACCCTACCAGGGTAATCCCGACCTTGAGCCAGAAAGACACACGCCGGGAGAGCGTCCGCTGCCAGGGACGGGCGCGGGCCAAGACTGCAGCCAGCGCCAGCATACCCATCAAGAGGGTCAGCGAGACGTAGTTGCCGGGCAGGTCCTGACGAAAGCGCGTCCCCCACACGGCGAGACCGCCGGCCTCGGCAGAGTCGGTTTCTGCTACAGTCATCTCCTCCAGACCCGGAAGAGCCGGCCAGTCCAGACCGCCCGCCTCCAGATGATGCGCCACCAGCCCGGGTAGCTGCGCCGGAATCTCTCCCGCCCCCACCAGGACGCGTTTGCCCACAACCATCATGGGCACGCCGCGCCGCTCCGCAGGAACGTTGTAAAGTTCCAGCGTCTCCTGAAAGAGCTGCTGGCCCGCCTCTGTCGATGTGTCGATCTCCAGAATCTTCAGTTGCTCACCGTATTGGTTCTCCAAAGGCGGCAGATCCTGCGCCTTGACCTGCGCGCAGAAGCCGCATGCGGGGGAGGTGAAGAAGACCAGGCGCACCTGCGGCGTCTGGGCCTCTACCCGCACCTGCATCGCGCCTAGCAGTAGCGCGAGAAGCAGTACCCCACCTATTATCTTCTGTATTTTACGTTTCATCTTAACTCAACTTCCCATTCCTATCTCTACTTTCCACAGCCTAGCATACCATAGAAGTTCTGACTTTTAAAGATCAAGAGCTTGGCTCTACTAAAATAACTAAATATCTCACCACAGAGACACGAAGGGCACAGAGA